>CAZJYH010000006.1:0-5933 GCA_964549365.1 uncultured Alphaproteobacteria bacterium | reverse complement strand
CCGACACCCAGAATATCTCCCCGCGATCGCTCTGCTCCAATCTGTGCGCCACAATGGTATGATGGTTCAGCTCGATATGTTCCCTCATGGTTTCCAGATCCCCGGGATTCTCGGGCCAATGCCTCCAGGTGAGCGTCTTTCGCATGATCCAATATGCGGCCGCGTGGTCGGCGATTCTTCTCAGCGGTTCGATATCGACCTGTGTCGCCTGCGACGACGTGCCGCAGCAGACCTCCAGTCGATCTGCTGGGTGCTGCCATCCCCGCGGCGGGTGCAATCTGATCGCCGGATGGTGCGAATGGCCGCATAATACAACCCGAATGTCATTCTCGTCGAGAACATCCAGAAGCCTGCGCCGTGATCTCGATCGCATCGTATCAAACGGGTGATGAACCAGAAGAACGCGAATTTCGTTCTTGCTCAACGCAGCCTGTTGCCGCGCGATTACATCCGACAAGCGCTCGACCTCCGTCTCGAACGCACCCTTCGCCATAAGGCGATTGTAGGTTCCGGCCCTGACATCCCGATCGGAGTTCAGCCGATAGAATCGCACATGCACCGGTTGGTCCCTCCCATCCACCGTAACCTCCTCCACCGTCTCGCTGTTTGGGAAGAACGGGCTTGTCCGCGGGCCGTTTGCAAAATACGTCCCTTCAAAGTCCCTGAGCGGTGGTTTGCTCCCACCGAGTCCATCGCCGTCCCAATGATCGTGATTGCCCGGGATTGCTCGATCGTACCAGTCGTGAACACCGAACCCGGCACTGTGCCCGGCGCCGGAAGTCATCCGGGCAGCGGCGTATTCGAACTCCGTCCGTGCACCACAGCTTGTGAGATCGCCCGTCATGATCAACTTCGGGGTCGGCACGTCCGGATCGCCGGCCTCACCCTGATAGTATGCGAAAAGGTTGTTCAGCGCGTTTTCGCTGTGCGGCAGCGCTCCGCCGATGATCGGCAGGATGGACGCCATTTCAATCCATCGCCTCCCCGAGCATCCGCAGATTTCCCCGATATGCAGATCCGAAATCTGAATAAAGTGTGGCATGGGTTTCTCTCCCGGTATTACATGTATGAAACAGGCATAGGTATTGATAGTCGCCGGTCCTCGGCTGGAGGCTCTGCGCGGAGTTCAATGCTCCGCCCGGCGCGCCGCCGCTCAACAGCCAAACGGCTCGCGGCACGAAACGTCGCATGCAAATCTGTGTGCCGGTGGGGCCGCCGGGGCTACGCACGAACTACGTACGCGACCATCCACATAGGTATTCAGGTCGGCGCTACGCCAAATGGTGCAGGCCCGATAGTGTCACTGGGGGGGGGAGGGGGGCGAGGAGGTGGAGAGAGAATAGAGATGAATCAGCAATGGCGCCGTCCAATATAGGCGTACACGGCACCCGGCACATGCATTCCGAACATAATCAATGCTGGACCACTCAACACCGTCGTCTTCAATTCAGTCACCTACGATTCCGCGTCCAATCATACGACCGCGTCAAGGGTGCCGTGAAAGCCCAACACATACCGCTCCACTTTCACCACCTGCTGCCAATCCAGCCGCGCCGGGTTCTGGATCGCCTCCAGACGCGGTTCGCCGGCGCAGTTGAAGACGCGGTACAGCCAGTAATCATCCTTCAACCGCACGGCCGCGTTGTACTCGTTCGGGCTCAGGGCCACGTCACCGATGCCGGCGCGCCCCTTCACCTCGATGAAGCGGGTTTCCAGGATCACCGACGGGTCGTCCGGGCTGCGCCTGCGGCTCTTCAGATCGAACCCCAGGTTCTCCGCCTCAACGCTCTCCGGCTCCCAGCCTCGCTCGCGTTCGTAGCGCATGGCCTCGGCAACGGCGATCCGCTCGATCTCCTCATCACGCACCATCGCGGCCATTGCCGTCGTGGCACGCTCGGGGTGCGGCAGGGCCCACGCCGAGCCAAGATAGTCGGTATCGGCGACGCTCACCTGCAGCTCCGCTTCCAGCTCGCGCTTGCGCCCTGTGTAGCGGTGCATGAGCTCATCCAGCCTCGCGTTCGCCGAGGCGATATTCGCCTGCACGAGGTTCGGGTTCTCCGATGTGATCGCCTCGGCATGCAGCGCCGCGATCCTTCTGTTCTGGCGGCCGATCAACTCCTCCATGCTCAACTTCAGGTGCCGTTGAACGACCTCCACTTCCGCCTGCCGCGTCGCGCGCACTTCCTCGAGAAAGAAGCCGAGCAGATGTTCGTTCAATGCCAGCTCGCACTCCTCCCGCGTCGGGAAGCCGGCGCTGTCGGGCACGGACGTGCCGGCCGGCGCCGCGATGAGATCCAGAAACGTCTCCGGTGGACGCACATGGATGCCGCCGGCAAGAGTGCACTCGGCGATGAACAATCGTTCGTGCAGCGGTTTGCCCAGGCCGTCCTTGACCGAACTCCGGTACAGGTCGAGCCGCGCCGGAAGCGAACGCGAAAGATCGAAGAAGACGGCACCGGCGCGGATGTCGTCCACGGTTCGTTCCTGCACATCGGTTCGCACGGCCTCAAAGAGCGGGTGACCGGGCGTGACCCATTCGAGCGTCGGGTCGGGACGCAGATGCGCTTTGTCGAACACGATGGTCTCGTGTTCCCGGCGCAGGGCCCCGTGGCGCGGCTCCTGGCGGTTGCCGATTCCCAAAAGTGTGTTCGGAACCTTCCCGGTGCGGAAGTGGTGCGGCCGGGCCGCAAGCTCGCGCATTTCGAGACCGCAGAACGGCGCCGCATGGCGGAAGAACTCCTCCACGACTTCGGGAACCAGCCGGCGAATCTTCGCCTCCTCGGTCTTACCGACAACGACCGCAAGATTGATATCGCGCTTGACAAGGCTCTCCAACGTCGACTGCGTGATGCGTCGAATGCGCTCGGTATCCACCTCCGCGACGATGCGATCGGTGATCTGCTTCTCGTCCAGATTCCGCGCGTACATTTTGCGTATCAAACTTTCCAGTTCATTGGCCGGGAAGATGTCCGTGCCGAGAACGTTGAACACCTTGCCGGTGTGGTCCGGATCGAGATCATTCTGAATCTGTTCGACGCGCTCGAACAGTTTGGCAAGCACGCGCCCCTCGCGCGTTCGGACCGAGACGAAATTGAAGATGGCGCAGTCGCGATCCTGGCCATAGCGATGGATACGCCCCATCCGCTGCTCCAGACGCGTGGGGCTCCAGGGGATGTCGTAGTTGAACATCAGCCAGCAGAACTGCAGGTTGATTCCCTCGCCGGCAGCCTCGGTGGCAACCAGAATCTGGGCACCGTCGGCGCGCTTGAACTCCGCCTCGGCATGCAGACGGGTGCCGGGCGTTTTCGCGTCGCCGACCTTCATTCCGCCGTGGATCTGCGCGGTACGCAGCCCCCATTGGCGCAACTTCCCAAGCGGCCGTCCTGCCTGGCCGTCACCCACGAGGAAATCGAGAGTGTCCGTGTGCTCCGTGAAGATCAACAGCTTCAACGCCGGATCACTGAAGATTCCACGCTCGGTGAGCTGAGCACGAAGCGCGGAGAGCTTCGTCTCGACTTCGCCTTGTTCCAGCAGTCGAGCGCGGTCGATCAGGCTCCCGAGCATCGCGATTTCGTCGCGGAGATCGGCGGGATTCACCGACGCAACGGCTCCCTCCAACTGCTCTTGAATGGTCCGACGCTCATCCTCCGGCAACTCGTCGAAATTCTCCGGCAGGCGACGCGCAACCTGCTCGCTGCGGTATGCGGCGGGATCCTTCAGAATCAGCTCGCGCCGGTCACGCATCCGCTCCAGGCTTCGCCGTACGGCATACACGCTGCTTGCGAACCGGCGCTGCAGCATCGCCATCGTGAAGCCGAGCGCGCGGCCTCGTGCGGAATCATCGGCCGCTGCGCGGATCGACTGATCCTCCACGTACTGCGTGAGCGCCTGATAGAACTCCATCTCATCCTCCGATAGGTCGAAGGCGAGGGTCGACACGTCGCGGCGCGTGAAGAGCAGCTTGGCCTTGCCGGTCTCCGGGTCCGGAAACGTTTGCAGCGCCTCCTTGACACGGCGCAGATAGAAGGGTGCGTGCCGCTTCGCGATGGCCTCCCGCAAACTGGTCACGTCGCCGTAGACATCCGGATCGAGCAGCCGCAGGAAGCGCGCAAAGTGTTCGGGATCACCCTTGTGTGGTGTTGCGGTCATCAGGAGATAATGATCGGTCATCTCCGAGAGCTTCTCGCCGAGCTGATACGCAAGCGTCGGATCGTCGGCTCGCGGCGCGCTCATCTTGTGCGCCTCGTCGACGATCACGAGGTCCCACCGGCTTCGCAGCAGACTCTCGCGGGCATCATCGATCACCGACGCCCACGACACCGACGTCACGATCTGGTCGTGCTCCTGCCAGGGATTGCTGCCGTACGATGCGCGCAACAATGCCCCGTTGACGAGTCGAAAGTCCTCGCGGAAACGGTCACGCAATTCCCGCTGCCATTGGAACGAAAGACTCGCGGGCGTGAGGATCAGGATGCGCTTGATGAGCCCCCGGGCCTTCAACTCCTTGATCAGCAGGCCGGCCATGATGGTCTTGCCGGCGCCGGGATCATCGGCCAGCAGAAATCGGATGCGCGGCAGCCGCATGAAGTACTCATACACGGCTTCCAACTGGTGCGGCAACGGGTCGACACGTGCCACCGAGAGCGAGAAATACGGATCATACTCATGGGCCAGCCCGAGGCGCATCGCCTCGACACCGAGCTTGAAGCGCGTCGCATCGCCGGTGTAGGTGGGAGCGGCCGCGACAACCTCGAGCAGCGCTATCTGTTCGTCCGTCAACAGGCGTTTGTATGCCTGCCCGGTGCGGCGTCCGCTTGCAACAAGCTGGACGGCCGCTCCCATGGGCGTGACCACGAGGATCTCCACCGGCTCCGGAAAGAGTGGACCGGTGATGATGGTGCCGGGGGTGAGGGATCGATGCTCAGTGTCGGGCGATTTCATTCGGCAAAATACGGTATGCGGTGATGGGATCAATTGATGCGGGCTCTGCGCAGCGGCGATACGGGCGTTTGTACAGGCCGGCCTCATTCGACCAATCCGACACCCGTTGCTCAGCGTCTCTCCCGAGGCCACCCATCCGGCAGACCAAACAGTGGACCGGGAGGAGTGCCTTCTATCAGCGCCATCTCTTGCCCATCGCCTTCATAGCGAGTCAGGTAGCGGAGCGGTCCTGTGTATGGAAGCCCCGCCCATGGATTGAGATACAGTACCGGTACCGTCGATGCGACACTCCACGGAGCGGCATTCGGTACAACCAGCACCGCGCTCACACGCGTGTTGATCGGTGTTCCGTTGTAGAAGAGCCGCCCGTCCGGCTTGCGCCGCAACTCCGGCTCGCCAACGAGGTTCCCATCCTGAGTAAGGAACTGAATGACCTCCTTGCCAAACAGTGCCTCCATTATGTGAACATGATCCACAAAAGCATCGAGGACATTCACGGCAACAACATATGGCATGTCGAGGCTGCCATACCGTGAAGCCTTCTTCTTGACGGCATCGGCAATTGACCCGTGTGGTTCAACACACTCCGGCTTCTGCGGAAATAGTCCCAATGGCCTTCTATTCAGCTTCCCTCGCGCTTCCAGTGGTTTCGGAATCGGTGACAGTAGGATTCGCCATCCACGTTCTTCGTATGTCCACACAGGCAGCGCATCGAATCCAACCGATGTGAACTGCTCCAGAAGGGCGTCGGGATCCACAGTCGCAAGCCGTGCTTCGAGAAAAGCGATGACGTTCCTGGCGGGGATGCTCACGTGTGATGAATCCATGATCCGCATTGACAGAAAGCAGTTCGGAGAATCCAGTCCACTATCAATCGCATCGTACAATGCATGAAGGTTCGACTGCCGTGCGTGCTCGGCAGCTGACTGATTCGAGGCTGTGATCGCTTCAACGATACAGCGTTCACCATTTCCCGATTCGATTAGAAACTC
>CAZJYH010000005.1:23218-27272 GCA_964549365.1 uncultured Alphaproteobacteria bacterium | reverse complement strand
GATGGTGATCCTTGCGCAACGCTGGGCCGAGCTGTACCAGGGGAAGAACCCGGGCGTTTCGATCCGGGTGACCGGCGGTGGTTCCGGCACCGGCATCTCCGCGCTGATCAACGGCACCACCGACATCTGCAACTCCTCGCGCCCGATGACGGCCGCCGAGAAGAATCAGCTCAAGACGCGCTTCGGATCGCCCGGCGTCGAGATCCGCGCCGCGATGGACGGAATCACGATCTACGTGCACCCGAGCAACGCGGTCAAGTCGATCACGATGGCACAGTTGAAGGATGTGTTCACCGGCAGGATCACCAACTGGAAGCAGTTGGGCGGCGCCGATGCCCGCATCATTCTCTACGGACGTGAGAACAGCTCAGGCACCTACGGCTTCTTCAAGGAGCATGTGCTGAAGAATCTGGACTTCGCCTCGGCCACGCAGACGCTTCCGGGAACGGCCGCCGTTGTCAACGCCGTGCTGAAGGACAAGAACGGCATCGGCTACGGCGGCTACGGCTACACGAAGGGTGTTCATGTCGTCGGCGTGAAGGCCACCGATGCAAGCGCCGCCGTCACGCCGTCGAAGCAGACGGTGCAGAACGGCACGTATCCGATCAGCCGCTTCCTGTACATGTACCTGCGCAACCGCCCCACCGGTTCGCTGAAGGCGTACATCGACTGGATCCTCTCGCCCGAAGGGCAGGCGATCGCCGGGAAGGTCGGCTACTTCCCGCTCCGCTGACGCGACGATAGAACCATGCTGTGGCTTGGCTGCATACCAGGCCCTTACGAGTACGGCGCGGCTCTCACTTGTGGGAGCCGTGTCGTATTTTGTTGCGATTCGATCCAACGCCGACTCGTTTCGTAACACTCACGTAACACGGAATTGCGTTCTTTGCCCAACCTTTTTCATCCGGACACTCGTCCGCTCGCGTCCCACTCCATCGAAACCGCCATCCGGCCAACAGCGCCGAGCGCGCTCGAACACTGAACTCCATGTCGGACCTACCCTCTCAGCACAACGCACCCGGCGACGACGGTTCCGAGGAGCGGCCGAACCGGCCCCCGAGGATCACGATCCCCTTCGAGGAGCGCCCGTCGCTCACGCAGAAGAGCCGCCGCATCGGTGAACGGATCATCGAAAGCGGCATCTACACGATCGCCGGCCTTTCGATCATCTTCATCTTCCTGATCTTCTACTTCGTCTTCAAGGAGGCGTCACCGATTTTCCTCGGGACGAAGATCGGAGCCGACACGGCCACCGTTGCGGCATACGAGCTCCCGCCCGGTCTCGACACCGCTGTTTCCGCGGGCACCGCAAACACCGCGCCCGCCGACACCGGCGACATCATCGCGTACAACGCGGGCCCGGAACTCCCGTCGGCCGGTGGAGCGGACTCCGCGGCCGGCGCTGCGGACCACGCCGGCAAGGACGCCGTGAAGGAGCACGAGGCAAAGCCCGGTGCCGACACCGCGGGCACGACGGCGGCCGCCGCGAGTGACTCCGACATCGTGCAGTACAATCCGGGCCCGGATATCCCCGGCGTCAAGGACTCGACAGCGGACACCACCGCCCCGCTGACGGTCGCGGCGAAGGCCACGCGGGACAGCATGAAGGCGATCGAAATCGTCGGCAACGACTATCCGATCCTCACGCACGAATCGCAGGTACGGCTGAGCTACCTGGCCTACGATAACTGGCAGCCGAATTCGGAGCATCCACGCTACGGCATCTACGCCATCCTGACCGGCACGGCCAAGACCACGTTCGTTGCGCTGCTTGTTGCAACGCCGCTCGCGATCCTCGCCGCTCTGTACACCGCGTTCTTCGCTCCGAAGCGCCTTCGTGAGACGATCAAGCCGGTGATCGAGATCCTCGCCGGCTTTCCGTCGGTGGTGCTCGGCTTCTTCTGTCTGATGACCGTTGCAAGCCTTGTGCAGTCCGTCTTCGGCGGCGATTACCGATTGAACTCGGTGGTGGGAGGCATCGGTCTCGCGCTCGCGGTGATACCGATCATCTATACCATCACCGAGGATTCGCTCCGCGCGGTGCCACAGTCGCTGCGCGAGGCGGCGCTGGCGCTCGGCGCCACGGAATGGGAGGCCGCCTACAAGGTGATGCTCCCGGCCGCCACGCCCGGCGTCTTCGCCGCGGTGCTCCTCGGCCTGGGGCGCGCCGTCGGTGAGACGATGATCGCGCTGATGGCCACCGGCAACGCCGGCACGTTCAACTGGGACTTCTTCCAGCCGGTGCGCACGTTCGCCGCGACGATCGGCGCCGAGATGGGCGAGGTTGTGGGCGGTTCACCGCACTACCAGCTCCTGTTCCTGCTTGGCGTGATCCTGTTCATCTTCTCCTTCTTCATCAATCTGGTGACGGAGTTCTATGTGAAGGCCAAGCTCATCAAGAAGTTCCGGGGGTCGGAATGAGCGACATGAAGAAGACCATCACGGCATTTTTCGCGCTGCGCATCCCGCTGGTAGCGACGCTGCTGATCGTGCTGGTGATCGTGGTGATCATCGGCAACTTCCTGCTCACCGGCGCGGGGACCATCAGCTGGGAGTTCCTCACCTCCTCTCCCCGCAACATGAACACCGAGGGGGGCATCTTCCCGGCGATCTACGGCACGGTGCTGCTGGTGTTGATCATGACGCTGGCGGCGGTGCCGATCGGGACGATCACTGCGATCTACCTGACCGAATACGCGCACCAGACGTCGATCTTCGCCCGCATCATCCGCTTCGCCGTCAACACGCTCGCGGGCGTCCCCTCAATTGTGTTCGGCCTGTTCGGCCTTGGGTTCTTCATCCAGACGATCGGCGCGCAGATCGACACGGCGAACTGGCACCGAAAGATGTCGGTGTTCCAGCAGGAGATCGAGTCGAAGACCTCGCCGCTGGCGGCCGGGAAGATCGCCTCGATCGGCGACGTTCAGACGTTCCTGACCGCAGATAAGCAGTACAACTGGGAGCACGAAGTTGCCACGCTCGCCACGTTCCCGCGCGGAACCGCCGCGCGCGCCAACAGCGATCTGGTGATGCGCTTCATGAACGACAAGGTGGATCTGAACTGGGGGAAGCCGAGCCTGATCTGGGCGGCGCTCACGCTCGCGTTGCTCACGCTGCCGGTGGTGATCGTCTCGGTGGAGGAATCGTTGAAGACGGTGCCGAAGGATATCCGCGCGGCGAGCCTGGCGCTTGGGGCAACGCGCTGGGAGACGATCCGCAAGGTGGTGGTGCCGAACTCGCTGACCGGCATCCTGACCGGCTCGATCCTCGCCATCGGACGTGGAGCCGGCGAGGTGGCGCCGATCCTCTTCACCGGCGCGGTCTATTCGCTGCAGAGCCTCCCGACCGCGCCGACCGATCAGTTCATGCATCTCGGCTACCATCTCTACATCCTCGCGACACAGTCCGCCGACGTGGACGCCACGCGCCCGCTTCAGTACGCCACCACGCTGGTGCTGCTGGGCCTGACGCTCGCGCTCAACTTCTCGGCGATCCTGCTCCGCTCGCGCATCCGTCGTCGTCAAATCGCAACCTAACAGAATACGATACAGCTTCATGGCCAAGGAAGAACAGCACGTCAAGATTCAAAGCGAGGGTCTGTCGCTCTACTACGGTGAGAAGCAGGCGCTGCGCGATATCACGCTGCCGATGTACGCCAACAAGGTGACGGCATTCATCGGCCCGTCGGGTTGCGGAAAGAGCACGTACATTCGGACGTTGAACCGGATGAACGACCTGATCGAGGGGGTGAAGATCACCGGCAAGACCTACATCGACGGCATCGACATCTACTCCAGCGGCGTCAACGTGGTGAACCTGCGCAAGCGCGTCGGGATGGTGTTTCAGAAGTCGAACCCGTTTCCGAAGTCGATCTACGACAACATCGCGTACGGCCCGCGCATCAACGGGGTCAGCGAGAAGGCAAAGCTCGATGAGATCGTCGAGGCGAGCCTGAAGGGTGCCGCGATATGGGAGGAGGTGAAGGATCGCCTGCACTCCTCCGCTCTATCGCTCTCCGGCGGCCAGCAGCAGCGGCTCTGCATCGCGCGCGCGA
>CAZJYH010000005.1:0-23208 GCA_964549365.1 uncultured Alphaproteobacteria bacterium | reverse complement strand
GCGCGATCGCGGTGAACCCGGAGATCCTGCTGATGGACGAGCCGTGCTCCGCGCTTGACCCGATGTCGACCGACAAGATCGAGGAGCTGATCTACGAGCTGAAGTCGACCTACACGATCGTCATCGTCACGCACAACATGTCGCAGGCGCGCCGCGTCAGCGACTACACCGCCTTCTTCTACCTGGGCGAACTGGTGGACTACGATCTGACACGCAAGATCTTCACCAACCCGGAGAAGAAGCAGACCGAGGATTACATCACCGGCCGCTTCGGGTAGGACGCTCGAAGAGCAGGCTGCTTAGCCGGAGCTTCACACCAGCTGAGCGCGAGGACAAGAACTACGTACCAAGCACTAAGTACCAAGCACTAAGAGCTTCTTCTCCCATGATCAAAGCATTCGAGGAAGAGATGGACAAGCTGCGTACCCGCATCATCAAGATGGGGAGCCTTGTCGACGAGCAGGTGGAGTACGCGTTCCGCGCGTTGAACGAATGGAACGTGCCGCTGGCGCACCTGGTGATGGAACGCGACAGCAAGGTGGACAAACTGGACTTCAAGATCGAGAAGCAGTGCCAGCGGATCTTCGCGCTCCAGCAGCCGGTGGCGCGTGACCTGCGGCTGATCATGGCCGCCATGAAGATCAACAGCGACCTCGAGCGCATGGGCGATCTCGCCTTCAACGTCGCGCGCTCGGTGGAGCCGCTGTTGCAGGCGAAGCAGTACGTCGAGCGGCTCGAACTGACCCAGATGACCGATGCAGTACACACCATGGTGGGGCACACCATCGACAGCTTCGTCAACAACGACCCCGAGATGGCGCTGACGATCATGCGCAGCGACATCCGTGTGGACCAGTACGAGCAGCGGATCAACCGCCAGATCGTGGAGATGATGAAGCGTGAGCCGGACTTCATCGAGGCCGGGGCGCTGCTGATCGTGCAGCTTCGAAACATGGAGCGACTCGCCGACCACGCCACGAACATCGCCGAGGACGTGATCTTCTTCACCGAGGCGAAGATCATCCGCAATCGCTTCGACACCGATGCCTACAAGGATCTCAAGCCCGATGTGTTCGGCGAGATGGAGGCGGACGATGAGAAGGACGACCTGTAGCGGGAAGCGTGTGGCGTGTAGCGGGAAGCGGGAAGCGTGTAGCGGGAAGCGTGTAGCGGGAAGCGTGTAGCGGGAAGCGTGTAGCGGGAAGCGAGTGGCGAGAAGCGAGAGGCGAGTGCTGCCCCCGAGTTCCAAGTGACAAATGCCACGTTCCAAGTGAACGGTCGTGGAATTTTTGCCGTATCGTGTCGAATACACGACATTGAAAAACTCCGAGAGAGCACCATCGTCAGGCCCCCGGAGGGGGCACCTGTTTGTAGCACTGGCGCGCGCCTTACCACCCGATAGCTCCAGAGGAGCGCGCTGTTCGGACGAAGGGCGTTACTCTGCAATGAAGAACGGTACGCTCCCCGACAGATGCCGGGGCCTCTCGGCCTGACGGAGCTTGACAACGCAATTGGACGCGGGCAGCTACAGATCGGTGCCTTCCCCGCCCCGATGCATCGGGGCTGACGGCGGCCCATCGATGCGATGGCCATTGAGCTTGCTCGGTCATCACATGGACGCATTGACATATGCATCTGTGCACGTCATTGGACAACGTCGAGCTTAGCACCAAGCTCCAAGAGCGTGTCTGCAAAGCAGGAGCGCGCGCCAGTCGGTATCAATCACGACGTTTGCTTATGGCCTGTCATTCCCGCGAAAGCGGGACTCGAAGAGCTGCGAAGCGCATCCATGGGGCTTCGACGTGGATCCCCGCGTACGCCCCGATTGGATCGGGGTGTATCACGCGGATGACAATCCCGGTTCTTCACTGACAATTGGCGTTACGGACGCGCTCTAAGCACAAAGAACTAAGCACCAAACACCACGCCCGCAGAGCGATAGCGTTGAACCGAGAGCGCCGACTTCGAGAACGTCCGCCTCACTCATGCCCCAGGCATTCGCGCCAGACAAGGTTCAGCGCCGTGGCCGCGGCCCGCGCGCGCACCACGTCGCGTTCGCGGCCGAAGATGAAGCGCTCGGCTCGGACGCCGCGCGGCGAGGCGATCGCTATCCAGACGGTGCCGACCGGCTTCTCCGGTGTGCCGCCGTCCGGGCCTGCGATGCCGGTGACGGCAACGGCGAGATCGGCGCCGAGCGCGGCACGCACCCCAACCGCCATCGCCTCGGCCACTTCGCTGCTCACGGCCCCATGCGTCGCAAGGTCATCCGGGCGCACGCCCAGCAACGACTCCTTCACGCTGTTCGCGTAGCTCACCACCCCACCCATGTAATACCTGCTCGCACCCGGAACGTCCGTCAGGCTGGCGCCGATCATCCCGCCGGTGCAGCTCTCGGCGGTTGCGAGCGTCATCCCCCGCTCAACGAGCGCGCGGCCGAGCGCCGAGGCCAACGTCTCATCGCGATCGGTGACGATGTACCGCACTGCGCGGTCGGCGATGATCTCCAGCAGCCGCGCAAATCGAACGCGCGCCCCCTCCTCTCCGACGTGGCACATCGCGCGCAGACGGATTCCTCCGGCAGACGGGAGATACGCGAGCGTGACCGCATCATCCAGCAGCTCCTCGGTCTCCACCAACAGATCGGCCAGCACCGACTCCGCGATGCCGAACAGAAGGAACGTGCGCTGCTCGATTTCGCCGGCGACCCCGCCGAGTTCCGGAAGGATGTGGTCCGCGGTGATGCCGCGCATCTCGGTCGGCACGCCGGGCAGCGCGTACATCCGCGCGGAGCCGAGCGTGAAAGCCAGCCCCGGCGCGCTTCCGTAATCGTTCGGCAGACGCCGGCACGTCGAGGGGGCGAGCGCCTGACGCCTGCTTCGCTCGTTCAACTCGAGCCCGACCTTGGCGAATCGTTGCCGTATCCGTTCGAGCTGCGGCTCGTCCATCTCCAGCTCGCAGCCGAGGAGCGCGCAGATCACCTCGCGGGTGCGGTCGTCGTGCGTTGGGCCGAGGCCGCCGCACATGATGACGGCATCCGACGCGGCGGCGGCGCGCTCCATCTCCTCCCGCATCGCTTCGGGGTCATCTCCCACCGTCACCACGCGCCGCACCTTCCAACCGATGCGCGTCAGACGCTCGCCCAGCCACGAAGCGTTTGTGTTCACTACCTGCCCGATCAGCAGCTCGTCGCCGATGGCGAGGATCGTTGCCGTGTTCATTACGTATGCCCAGCCTTTGAAATGAATCGAGACGGCACCCCGACTTCTCGGCGCGTGCCGTCTCGGCGCAAAAGTACGATCCGGAGGGGAATCACGATCGGCCGGCGCCCTCCCTTTCTACGGCACCAGCCGAACGTCGAGGTCCTGCCCCGAGCCGAACACGAGCCTGTACGGCCGATTCTCGACCTGGCCGACATGAACGTTGCCGCGCCCCAGGGTGATATCGAGTCTCCCCGGCTTCATCGTCGCAAGCTCCTCCGGCGTCACATCGTAGTGCCCCGTATTGCCGGCGATCTCCCGGAAGATCGCCTTCGATCCGATCGCCCTGGAAGTATCGCTGATGCTCAGGTAGACGCCGTCGACATCATCGACCGGAGCCCAGGTGATCGTGAACCCGGCGGAGCGGGAGACGGTGTCGCCCGGCGCCGGGTACGTGACCACGGTTTCGCCGACGGGGGCGCGAATACTGTCGACCAACGGCGGAAAGCCTTCGGCGCCCGCCACGGTGAAATGATGGTAGCTGCCGTCGAAACGCAGCGGCACAGTCTGATGAGGCGTTTGGACCATGTAACCGGTGGCCCCGACCATCACGTACGGCTCGATCGCCGTGCCGTCGACCGACACCACCCCACCGGAGACCGCGTGTGAGGAATCGGGATGCCACAGATGGACGTCGATCCGTGCATCGACAAAGTCCTCACCCGGCATCCTCCGCACCATCCGGTACATCAGAACTTCCGACGTCATCGCGTTGCCGCCGGTGACCTTCGATCGTAGTCCACGGCCGCTCACCGGATTGGAGGAGGGTCGGTTCCCCTCCGACGCGCAGGCGATCAGCAGGCATGCGCAGGCACCGATCGCAAGAGTGATGTTGTTCATGGGAACCTCGATAACATAACGTGCATGGAAACGTCACATCGACTTCGATCTGCTGCCAAGCCCGGCAGCGCTATGAAAATGCCGTGCATTGGAGGTGTAGCAGATATTTAACGACGGTCTCGCCACAGGCCGCTCCGAACGAGACCTCTTTGATCCGTGAACCGAACTGATCGTAGATGGTCAGCATCACCCTGCCCCCTTCACACTGGCACGCGCAGCCCACGTCATCTCCCAGTGAGAAACAAAATCCGGCGGTGTTGTCCATGCAGGCATCCGGCCCGTCGCATGGATCCCTCGATTCGCAGTCGAACCCGGCAAGCAACATGCTCGACGCAACGGAGACGAGCAGAAGCCGGAGGAACGACAGGGGTGATCTTGTCATAACGCCTCCAACTGAATTCTGGTGAAAGAACGAGCGCAGCATTGATCTACAATACGATCATATCAGCCGCATGGCGCGAACATAAATGCGTTGCAGTGGAAATGCAAGCCGAATGTTCGGCCGACGCTGAAAGCGCCTCCATCTCTTTCTATACAAGGTCTGCAGCCCGCGAAGATCGATTCGGGGACATCAACAGACACATCGTATCGGACTTGATCCGCGAATATTCAAATGCATCATCACAACACATACAAGAAGGAACGAGGCACGCCTCGGCGAGGCCCATCTCGCGCTCCGAAAACGCCGACCGCCCCACCGGAATCAGCCGATGGGGCGATCGAAAGCAAACGATCCGCTCCGTGAATCAATCGACGGAGCTACGCATGGACCTCCTCGCTCAGCGCGGCGCGCAGGTTGCGGGCCAGCGCCATCATGCGCGTGAAATCCGCAAGCGGCAACGCCTGCGCGGCATCGCTCTTGGCGGAGGCGGGGTCGTGATGCACCTCCACGATCACCCCGTCCAGCCCGGCGGCAAGCCCGGCGAGCGCCCCCTGCACCACCAGGCTGCGGCGTCCGGCCGCGTGCGAGGGATCGATGATCACCGGCAGCTTCGTCTTCTCCTTCAGCGCGGCCGCGCCGAGCACGTCCAGCGTGTTGCGGGTGATCGATTCATAGGTGCGGATGCCGCGCTCACAGAAGACCACCGTGGCGGCGCCCGCCACGAGCGTGTGCTCGGCCGCGCCGATCCACTCCTCCACCGTCGCGGACATGCCGCGCTTCAACAGCACCGGCAGGCCGCTTGCGCCGGCTTCCTTCAGCAGCGGGAAGTTCTGCATGTTCCGCGTGCCGATCTGGATCATGGAGACGTACTGCGCCGCAAGCTCCACGTCGCGCGGGTCGACCACTTCGCTGACGAGCTGCAGCCCGTAGTCGCGGGCGATCTCGTAGGACATCAACAGCCCGGACTTCCCCTTCCCCTGAAAGTCGTGCGGCGACGTGCGCGGCTTGAACGCCCCCCCGCGCACGAAGCGCAGCCCCTCCTTCGCCAGGTGCTCGTAGACGATCGTCACCTGCTCCTCGCTCTCGATGCCGCACGGCCCGGCGATGATCGTGAGCCCCTCGATGCCGCTCTCGATGTTGATCGGCGGCGTGTCGTGGGCAACGCGCAGGTTCTTGTCCTCATGGCGCATCACTCCCTCCACACCGGGCATGCCGGAGTAATCCTCCAGGGTGATCTCGTCGGCCGGGTCGCTGATCAGGTAGACCAGGCGCCCGCCTTCGAGCGGTGTGATGCCGGCCGCGCCGTCGTTCATCAACGCCCGCTTCACCGCCGCGGCCTGCAGGGGCGTGACGTCCCGTTCAAAGAGTATGGCTTTCATGATGTATGGTATTTGGAGCTTTGAGCTTGGTTCTTGGGGTTTGGTCTGCAACGAACGCTGCCAGATACGCCGACCAATCATTGCCGCGCAATCGTTGCGAATCTATCGTAATTGCACAGCGGCCGTGATCTGTCCCACTTGCATTCGGCAAGGTTTCTTACATCCATATTTTTTCTTCAAATATTCTAACACGGCAGCCTCATCTCGACGATCGAAGTATCCTGTCGCCCAGCACTTCTCTATACTGCAATGCGCTGCTCAGAGATTCCTAATCCCAATTTCTAATGGCAACTATATACTTCGCAGACCCATGCTTGTCATCCCCGCGTACGCGGGGATCCACCCGACTAACGCATGGATTCCCGCTTTCGCGGGAATGACAGACTGGAGTATCAGCTCCAATTCCGCAGCTTCTGCGTCGTTGGGGCGTTCAAGTATATAGTCGCCTTTTTAATTTCTAATTTCTAATTTCTAATTTCTAATTTCTAATTCTCCGCCCCCCTCTCCTCCACCATCCTCTTCAACACCGCCCCATGCACCGCGCCCACCCCGACCCCGGCAACGAGGAAGGAGCCGACGAGAACCGACACCACGGTGAGCGTCGAGGAGTACTCCTCGATCATCCCGGTGCCGAGGAAGATGATCGGCATCCCCGCGGCCCAGGCGAGCACGTTGGCCCAGATCCATCGGCCCGGGCGCGGAACCGCGCCGCGCAGCGCCCGCCACTGCGGAATGCCGAGCACAGGCCCGAGCAGCGCCCCCATGCCGGCGGCCATCAGCAACACGGCCCACAGTTCCGGCTCCTGAGGGGCGCCGCCGCCGGAGCGCGTGGTTCCACCGATGCCCATCACGGTGCTCGGGATCATCCCGAGCGTCCAGGCGATCGCCGCGCCGATCACCGTGGCGCTGGCCCACCGTCCGACGCGTACGTCCCGGAGATAGCGGTTGATCACGCGCCCCTGCAACACCCCGACGATCACCCCGGCACACACCGACGCGACGGCGATCAACGAAAGCACCACGAGAATCGCCTTGGCCGGATCGGTCCCGTCGTCGATGCTCGTGAACGCGGCCCATCCGGCGAGCGCGGTGGTACCGAGCCCCAACATCTCGCCGATGCCGTTGGCCAGCACCCACCTGCGATAGAGCCCCCGTGTGTCGATGTTCGATGTCGTCATGCTTTCTCTCTCGGTTGCGCCGCGTTGAGCGTACGGCGAAGACGGAAGCGGAAGATCGTCTCCGCACCGCCGTCCCCTATCGGCGCAGCAGCAGATCCACAACGGTGGAGGCGGCGAAGAGGATGCTGACGTAGCCGTTCAGGTTGAAGAACGCCAGGTCGATGCGGGCCAGATCGCCGGCGCGGAGGATCCATGCCTCGTAGACGAGGATCGCGATCACCAGCCCCAGGCCGACGAAGAACGCCGGCCCCATGCCGGCCAGCAGCCCGAAGGCAACGAAGAGGATCGCGGCCAGCCCGTGGACGGCACGCACCAGACGTATGGCCGGCATCGCGCCGATCAGTGCCGGCACGGACTTCAGACGCGCCGAGCGGTCGAACTCCTCATCCTGGCACGAATAGTAGATATCGAAGCCGGCGGTCCAGAGCGTGACGCCCAGACAGAGCGCGATCGGCGGCCAGGCGAACGCGCCGGTAAGCGCGAACCAGACGCCGATCGGGGCCATGCCGAGGCAGAGGCCCAGCACGAAATGCGCCGCCGCGGTGTAGCGCTTCGTCAGCGAGTAGCCGAGCAGCAGGCCGAGCAACGGCACCGAAAGCAGGCCGCACAATGTGTTGACGGCGAACGACGCGGCAACGAATCCGATGCATGCGATCGCCGTGAAGAGCCGCGCCTCGGCCGTCGAGATCTTCCCGGATGGGATCTCACGCCCACGCGTGCGAGGGTTGATCGCGTCGATGTCGCGATCGGCCAGCCGGTTGAACCCCATCGCGGCGGTGCGCGCGGTGACCATGCAGACCAGAAGGAGCACCACGTCGATCCATGTGATCGTGACCGGCTGTGTGAAATACGCGATCAGACCGGAGACGAGCGCGAACGGAAGCGCGAACACGCTGTGGCTGAACTTGATCATTCGGCCGAAGGCAACGGTGCGCTCTGCTATTGATGTTGACATAACCTCGGAATTGCGAACGGCCCGGCGACGGGCCGTCTGGGGGAGACTACTTGAAAACCTCGTCGAAGAACGACCGCATCGCCGTCCATGAGCGGCGGTCCGCATCGGCGTTGTATGCGGCACCGCGCGAGGGATCGTTCCCGGCGCTCGGGACCGTGAAGGCGTGCACGGCGCCGCCGTACGCCACGAGCTGCCAGTCGGCTCCGGCCTTGCGCATCTCCTCCTCGAACGCCGCCACCTGCGCCGGCGGCACGTGCGGATCGTCGGCGCCGTGCAGCACCAGCACCTTCGCGCGCATGTGCGTCGCCTCGGGATGCGGCGTGTCGAGCCCGCCGTGGAAGCTGACCACGCCGCGGATGTCGGCGCCGTCGCGCGCCAGTTCCAGCGCGCACGTGCCGCCGAAGCAGTACCCGATGGCGGCAATGCGCGCCGAGTCGACGAACGGATACCCGCGTACGAGCTGCAACGCGGCGTTCATGCCCTCACGAGTCTTTGCGCGGTCCGCCTTCAACGCCCCGGCGTATTGCCCCGCCTCCTTGCCGGAGGTCGGACGCCGTCCCTTGCCGTACATATCCACGGCGAACGCAACGTAGCCGAGAGCGGCAAGCTGATCGGCCCGACGCCGGGTGTTGTCGCTCACGCCCATCCAATCGTGCACCACGAGCACGGCCGGTCGGCGTCCGGCGATCGCGTCGTCGTAGGCCAGATAGCCCTCGTAGGCCGCCCCCGCGACCGTGTACTCCACTCGCTCGGTATGCAGCGCGGCGTGCGAAAATGTTGTCGAGGCAAGCATGAGAAACGCGGCAAATGCGAGAACACGGTTCATGGCGTTGAGATCCTCCGGCAAAGATAACCACATGGGGCGTTGGCGTCACAGCAGCGCGCGACGTGAGGCCGGTGCGGTCAGTATCTGCGCCTCGAGGCGCGTGAGATCGTCGGTGACGTCGCCGATCGCCACGGCGAGCAGGCCGGGCGCGGTCCCCGGGCGCAGCGCCCCAAGATCCGGGAACTGGAGGATCGCCGCCGCATCGGCCGTCAGGGCCCTGAGGAAGGCTCCGGGACGGAGATCGGGAAAGCGCTCGAACAGAAGCCGTGCCTCGTCGATGACATCCACGCTTGCGTTCGATCCTCGCCCGTCGGTGCCGAAGGCGAAGCGCATTCCGACGCGCACGATCGTCTCGAGATCCGGCAGCAGCCCGGTGATATGCAGGTTCGAAGCGGGAGAGAGGATCGCCCGCGCCCCCCGCCCGGCCAGCAGAGCCAGCTCACCTGACGTTGCATTCGCGAGATGCACCGCAACGAACCGCTCGTTCAGCAGCCCGATCGTATCGTAGAACTCCACGGGGGAACGTTCGGTCCCTTCCCATGACGGCTCCCACGCTCCGACCCGCTCCAGGAACTCGCGCCAGGGCCCACTCCCGCGCTCGTACAACTCGCGCTCGGCCGGGTCCTCGGCGAGATGCTGATGGAAGTTCAGACCGCGCGCGCCGGTCCACTCCACGATCGCGCGCATCAGCTCCGGTGAAACGGAGTACGGCGCGTGCGCCGCGAGCGTGTGCGCGACGTTCGGCGGCCAATGTTCGGCGTCGGCGAGTTCCGTTGCGGAGGCGATCGCCGGCAACGCGCGCTCGCGAGGGAACGCCAGCAGTTCGTGGATGAACCGGCACCGCATCCCCGAGCGCGCGATCGGCGCGAGCGTCGTGTACGAGTTCGCAACCTCACCCACCGCGACGGTTCCGGCGGCGCGCATCTCGGCGAGCGTTGCAAGCACCGCCGCATCGAGATCGACGGCTCCCTCCTCCGCTCCGCGTGCCGCCAACAGGCCGCGCACCCACGCGTTCAGGCCCTGCCCCCCCGGCACGATACTCGAACGGCCGGCATCGATGAGATGAACGTGGCAGTTGAGGAGGCCCGGCACCAGCAGCGCGTGATCGACGCGAACGTCGAACCCCGATGTAATCCCGGCGATCGGTCCGATCTCCACGATCGTCCCGTCGGCATCGAGCAGCACGCCGGCGTCGCGCAGCACCGGAACGTCGCGTCGACGCCGAACGCCGCCGTCATCGGCCGCATCCGTCATCGGGAGGAGGATCGCGGCGGTATGGAGAGTGCGTCCGGTCATCGTGCGATCGGCTTGCAACATACGCCGCCCCGCATAGCGACGTGATGACAATGGGCAACGGATATTCTATGCATCGAGTCTGCCGCAGTACAGTTCGGTTTCGTAGATGAAGTAAACGAAACCGCCGGCGTGGAACCGATCGAAGATCGCCATCAACGCTCCCATCAGCGCCTCATGCCCCGGACGGCCGACCTGCGGGACATACGAGGAGGAGAGCACACGGCCGCAAAGCCCCTCGTAGTCGAAGGCCTGCACATGCCGCGCCACGGTGCGCGACACCATCGGGTTCGGCGAGAAGAACGCGCGGAGCGCGTCGGCGTCGTTCGTGGCCGCATTGCGATGATTCACCTGGGCATAATCGGTTGCGTATTCCATCAGCAACTCCTCATACGCCTCGAGGAACGGCGAGCCGACCGTCAAGCGATTGTTCCAGACGAGCGCGACGTATCCCCCGGGCCGAAGGATGCGCGCGAACTCGGCGCGGGCACGCACCGGATCGAACCAGTGGTACGCCTGCGCCGCGGTCACGTGGTCCACGGATGCGTCCGGGAGCGTGGTGGCCTCCGCCGCGCCGTTCACGCTGTGGAATCGTGGTCGATCCGCGAGCAGTTCCTCCGCCGCCGCGCGCATCGCGGCGTTGGGCTCGACGCCGTACACCGTGTTGCCGTTCTCCAGCAGCAGCGCCGAGAGGATGCCCGTGCCGGAGCCGACGTCGGCAACAACCTGATCGGCACGCAGGCCCATTTCCTCCGCCATCACGGCGAGCAATTCCGGCGGATAGCCGGGCCTGTACCGCTTGTAGTCGCGGACGCGATCGGAGAAGCGCTCGGTCGGGTTGAGTGAAACGGACATGGTCATCAGCGTATGTTTGAACGCCACGTCGTGGCGCGTTGAGGAAACAGAACGACACCGATTCTTCAGCGGGCCGGCAGTATCATGAGCGGCTTCCGACCGCCCGGCCGTCACGTGCGGCGATCGAGGCCTTCACTGACGCGCCGACGACCGCCGCCCTGTTCGTCGGAAGGGCGCCGCGGCACACGAACGAGACCGGAACAGATCACGTGGAAGGAAGCACCGATCAACCGAATCCATCGGAAGCACGATCGCGGCAGCTACGGGCCGAGACGCTGCTCGTGATCGTCACGCTCATCTGGGGCGGCACCTTCGCATCGACGAAGCTGCTGTTGGCCACGATGGATCCGATGTGCCTGCTGGCGTGGCGCTTCGGCTCGGCGGCGTTGATCTTCCTGCTGCTGTTCGGCCGTCGGCTGGCGCGCGACGCCGGACGAACGCTTGGGTCGGCGACAAATCTACGACAAGGGATCGTGTTGGGCGCCCTGCTCTACGGAGGCTTCGCACTGCAGACGCTCGGCCTGCGCTCGACATCGAGCAGCCGATCCGGATTCATCACCGCGCTCTATGTGATCATCACGCCGCTGCTGCAAATCCTCGTCACCCGTCGCGCGCCCGGTCGCAACGTGACCTACGGCATCGTGCTGGTGCTCGTGGGGCTGTGGGGCCTGACGGCTCCGGGGGGCGAGGCGCGCGGGTTGATCGAGCCGTGGCAGCAGGGGGGATTCGGCATCGGCGACCTGCTGACGCTCGGCTGCGCGGCGATCTTCGCCGTCTACATCATCGTGCTCGATCGCATGCGTGGGCCGGCCGGGCCGGAGGCGCTTACCGCGGTACAGCTTCTGACCACCGGCGCGTGCTGCACGGCGCACGCATTGATCGGCGGCGAATGGTCCGCCCCGGTAGGCGTCGTCGGCTGGGGACACCTGATCTTCCTCTCCCTCTTCGCGAGCGTGCTGGCAACGTACTGGCAAACGCGCTACCAGCGCGACACGATGCCGGCGCGCGCGGCGATCATCTACAGCCTGGAATCCCTCTTCGCCGCAATCATTGGGATCGTCGCGCTCGGCGAGCATCTCGGCCCGGTCGGCATCGCCGGCGGCGCACTGATATTCACCGGGCTGCTGGTCGTGGAGTTGAAGCGAGCCTGACTCCCGTCCACTCTTCACAGCCACGACGGGTGCCCCGGCAGGGGCGCCGCGTGGGTGGCGTGGGGGGCCGCGCTACGACGCCATCGCACGCTCCAACGCCGCCCGCATCCCGGCCGGATCATCCGCCCCGAGCAATATTTCCGTCACCGAACGGCGGATGCCGAACGGTCCGGTCGCGACAATCGGATCGCGCAGCGTGATCAGCAGCGTCGGGCGTCCGCCGAGTGTTCCGTTCAACATCCCCTTCGCCCTGCGCCGCGCCCCGGCTTCACGCGTGGGGGGAACGATGCTCGCGATCGACGCAACGGGTATGTCGGCGCTCCATCGCAATCCGATACGAAGCCGCAGGAGCCCCCCTTCGACGCTCAGCGGGCGAAGGCGCGCGGCCCGGAAGTCCGCGGTCAGCAGGAGCAGCAAATAGGCGCCCATCGCGGTGTTGGCCCACGCGAGGGCCGGGCTCCACGGCGCGACCAGTGCGTGCACGGCCGCCCCTTCCACCACCGCGGCCATGGCCATGGCGGCGACGATCGATCCGTACGCGCTGCGCCGATGGTAGCTGAAGAGGTGTGCCCCGGCGGGCGCCGCCGTTCGCCAGGAGAAGAGCCCGTAGTACCAGACGGCGATCTCGGCAACAACAACCTCCCCAAGGCGCGATGAACCTGCCACGCCGCGCACAACGTACCGCAGACGATCCACCGTATCGCGGATCCCCGCCGCGAGCATCGCGCGACGAAGCTTCACCACGTTGCGGATCACGTACGCGATGATCCCCAGTTCCACCGGCACCACCGCCAATCCGAGCAGGTCGGCCGCGCGAGCGTGCTCCGCCGGAATGATCAACGCGGCGGCAACGCCCGACGCGAGGAGAACCGGCATGATGGAGATGAGCGGCATGCCCCCCCGGCGCACCGCGAGAAGGTAGTAGAGGATCGGGATGATGATGTGGATGTCGAACGCGACGGCGAGCGAGAAAAGGTCAGGACGCTCGGCGAAGGCGGCCCCGCCGGCCACAACATACTCGACGCCGAGGATGGCGGTCGCGAGCGCGAGGAAGAGCAGGAGCCGGGGATTGAGGCGTGCCGTCATGACATTGCTCCGATTGGTGGATCACCGCCGCGCCGTTCTCCACAATCCGGCATTTCGACGCGGCGCGCGAGATCCGGTCGCCATCGTGTTCGCGCGCCGTACCCGGTAGTTGCGCCCGCTACAAAGGGACACGAGAAATTTGGAAGGAAAGAGGAGCGCGGCAAGAAATAATCCCGAATGCAGGAGGCCGGGCTCTTTGAGATGTTGCCGGTTCGGAGGTCGACACGATGTGTGATTTCCCCTTACGGCACCACCGCGATCTTGTGCGGCTCGGAGCGATAGTTCTCGCCGTTGGCAGCCGTCCCCTCCACCATGTAGAGATACACTCCGGAGGGAACCTCGAACCCGGCATCGTCCGTGCCGTCCCACATGACGCCGCCGTCCCCTTCACGCTCCTCCAGGACACGGACCACACGGCCGGAGATGGTCAGGATCCGCACCTGCGCGCTACGAGTGAGCCCGGAGAACGTGACCCGGCCGTCGCGCTTCCGCGAGAAGGGATGCGGGTAGACGCCGACCTCGTCGAGGTTCGGCGCGGTAAGGGCCAGGCCGACGGTGCTGCCGGCGCCGTCGTTGATCAACCGACCGTCCGCGGATCGCAGGCCGGTGATGGTGATCGTGTACGTGCGACCGAACGCGCCGATCGGATAATCCCCCCGAAGGACGAGCAGCACGCGGGTCGGGGTCGCATCGTCGCGCAGCGCGGCGATGAACGTTCCGCCCGGCGCGATCGCATAGCCCGCGAGGCGCCGCGCATCGACCGAGTCGACGTCGGCGTTGAACTCCACCGCGATGGTATCGCGCGAGACGAGCAGCGCCCGCGTGGCGATGAAGCGTTCGCCGGGAAGCTCCCGTCTCGGCATCGACAGGCCGAACGCGGCCGTGGTGTCGGCGGGCGTGTCGAAGAAATCCCGCAGCATCGCGGTCGGGCGCAGCACGAGGCTGTCGTCCGGCGCCGGAGTCCGCAGCGTCACGAGCAGCCCCTGTGGATCGGCATAGACCACGGTCGCGATCTCGACCGGATCGCCCGCGCGATTCCGGATCTCGAACGATCCGGGGCGGTAGAGCGCGTTCTTCAACCGCGCATCCATCTCGATGCGAATCGAGCCGGGATCGGCCGCCTTTGCCGAGGCAATGCGCGCCGGGTTGTGCAGCAATACCAGCACCGCGTTGCTGAGCAGGCTGTCGTTGACGTCCAGAGCCGTGTTGCGCGCGGTGACCACGTAGAAGTAGAGGCCGCCGCGATCGAGCCGCGCGCCGGACGCCGCCACGAAGCCGGTGTCGCGGAGCACGACGGCCGAAGTCCGCGCAACCGAATCGAAGCGGATCGTCCCCGTCGTCTCGTTGCGTACGCCGCGATAGAGCGTATAGAACTCGGTGTTCGGCGTCGGGTTCCACGACAGATAGACGGTGGAATCATTCTCGGCCCATCCCTGGAACCCGGCGGGTGCGCGCGGGCCGCGATAGGTGCTGTTGATCTGGAAGAATCGAATGCGCTCCGAACCGGCCACACCGATGTCCCCAACGCCGATCTCCGCAACGCCGTCGCCGTCCATGTCCGAGATGATCGGCTTGTTGGAGTTCACCCCCTCTCGATACCAGAGCGGCACCATCGTGGCGCGCACGGAATCCCACGTGAAGACGTACAGGCCCGGAAAGAACGCCACGGCGACCTCGTCGCCCGGACGGCCGTCCAGATCCCCGGCCGCGACGCTCCCGAACAACAGCGCGGGCAGCGTCGGCCGCACATACGCCACGCTGTCGCGCCAGATCATCGTGGCGGTCCCATCCGGCCCAAACGAGAAGATCTTCACGGTCCAGAACGGCACGGCATACTCGCGGGTGAAGCTCTGCCCGGTGCGCGAGTGATAGGCCACGATCGCCTCCGGGCGGCCGTCGCCGTTCACGTCGCCGGCCGCGGTGTATTCGGTCCCCCCCTCGCCGTCGTTCTGATCGATCCACATGCGCTCGTATGCGCCGTTGGCGGCACGACGGTAGATCATGAAGTCCGCGTCGTCGTCGCCGATGAGCAGGTCGAGCCGCCCGTCGCCGTCGAAATCCGCGAACTGCGCCGCGGGCGGCCCGAACTTGTTCCGCGAATCGCCCGAGGCCGGATCCGATGCGTTCGGCAGCATCGCGATGCGCACAAGGCTGTCGACGACTCGATCGGCGATGTAGTAAACCGAGGGATCGGACTTCGCATTGTCGGTGCGTGCGATCACCTCGTCGCGGCCGTCGCCGTCGAGGTCTCGCAACGCCGCCCCCCAGAAATCATTGCTCGCCGTGTCCTGATAAACCGTTCGCGCAAGCACGCTCCCGCCGCGATCGGTCTGCGAATAGATCACCCCGCGCCCGCTCAATTGCCCGAGGAGCTCGAACAGGCCGTCGCCGTCGGTATCGCCGATGCCGCGCGGGATCCAACCGGCGCTGGTCGAGTCGCGGCGCGCGAACCGGCCCCCCGTCAACGAGTGGATCTCAAGCGGCCCGTAGCCCCCTCCCTCGAATCGGTTCAGCGCGATGCACGGAGCACCGTCACCGTACAACACGCGCGGCTCGGCGAGCACGTAGCCGAACGGCAACGCGTACGGCCGCGCGAACATCGTCGTCGTCGAGAACGCATCGCGTTCACGGATCACCGCCAGCGGCGCGGTCTTCGATCCGATCATCGCCGTGTCGCCCGAGGCGTCGCGCAGAACCACGTAGCAATGATATTCCAGCGCGCGCTCCAGCTCGTCGCGCCCGAGCAGAACGTAGTGATCGCGCACGAAGCCGGTTCTCTCGGCTTCCAGAGCGACCGGAAGGTACGCGTCGCCCGGGCGGTCGGCGCGGCGCACATACACGGTCATGGCCGTCGGCTGATCGGTGCGCACGGTAACGGCCACCGCACGCTCGTTGAAGCGCCAGACGTTGTGGACAGCGGAGGAGACGATTGCCGGCTGCGCGGCGTTGAGCGCGAGGCGCACCCGACGTTCGGTCTGCCGTCCGTTCGTCTGCTTCACCAACAGGCGCAGCGTGTGGGCGCCGCTCCCGAAGTCGGCGGGACGAAACGATCCAAGCACTGCACGCACTCTTCCCGTCCGTTGCACATCCCCCAGCGGCGTCCAGTCGCGTGGATCATCCCCCACGCCCATGAACAACTGCCACGATTCGAGGATCGGCGAGTATGCCGACCCGATCACCTCCACCGTGCCGCTTCCCTTCGCCCCGGAATCCGCGGCGGGTGATTCCACCGCCACCGCGGCGGCGCCGGGGAACTCGACGGCACGACGCGCGTTCAGGCGGCCGGCCCCGTAGTTGAGATCCCATCCTCCGCGACCACGGTCGTCGGCGCTCAGTTCGAGCACGGAGCGCACTTCATCCGGCGACCAGTTCGGATGCAGCGACAGTAGAAGCCCCGCGGCGGCCGAGACATACGGCGCCGAAAACGACGTGCCGCTTACGACCTTGTATGCGCCCTCCAACGCCGTGGTGTAGACCCCGGAACCGGGCGCCGAGAGTGAAAGCTGTGTACCGTAGGTCGTGAACGGCGCAAGAAAATCCGAGCTGTCGGTAGCCCCCACGCCGATCACCTCGGCAAAGGCGGAAGGATAGTGCGGATCGCTCCCCCCTTCGTTTCCGCTGGAGGCAACCACCGTCACGCCGCGCAGGTACGCGTAACGGATCGCGTCGTGGAGCAGCGGCGAGGCATAATAATCACCGAACGAGAGATTGATCACGCGGGCGCCGCGATCGGCGGCGTAGACCACCGCGGCGGCGATGTCGTCGTCCTCGCCGTTCCCCCCCGCGTCGAACGCCCGCAGCGCGAGCAGCCGGCAGCCCGGCGCAAGCCCGGCAATGCCGACGCGGTTGTTCGCGGTGGCGGCGATCACGCCGGCAACGTTCGTACCGTGCCCGAGCTCATCGCCCGGCACGGCGTCGCGATTGGTCCAGTCGCCGACGTTGCGAAGCGTCTGATCCACGAAATCGTAGCCGATCACATCGTCGGCAAAACCGTTCCCATCCTCGTCGATGCCGTCGAGATCACCGCGGACACCGTCGCGGATCTCGTCGGCGGACCACGGATCGAACCGCCCGTTGCCGTTGATGTCCTCCATGCGATTCACCGCGAGCGCCCGTATGAGATCGGGATGCAGAAAATCGATGCCGGTATCGAGCACGCCGATCAGGACGGAACTATCACCGACCGTTCCGGCCCATGCCCCCTCCGCCTCGACGCGGGCAAGCGCCCACTGCTGCGCGAAGAGCGAGTCGTTCGGTGATCCGTTGATGTGATAGCGATGATTGGGGAACGCATCCTCCACCAGCGACGAGGTCCGCACGGCAGCGATGAGCTGCGCACCCGAAGCGGAGCCGGACTCCACCACCATGTAGCGATCGAGGCCGCTCGCCGCGCGCCCGGCCGAGAGCACGGCTCTGCCGCCTCCGTTGTCGAACAACATGCGCGGACGTGTCGAGAGCCCCCCTGTGGCGGCCGCAATCTCGGCGATCGCCGCCTTCGGGTTCACGCCGGGGACAAGCCGGACGATGACGGACGCGGAGCGGCTCCCCTGCGCAAGCAGGGAACCACCCGCCAGCGAGTGCAGAGCAACGAGAAGCACGGCGGCCATGAGCCGATGCCGAAGCACTGCACGGCCGCGCGAGCGACGGATTGGGAGTAAACGTATGAACAACACTGCGCCAAAGTAACACCGACGGCGCCTTCGGACGCAAGGGAAAACCGGCGGTGTGCCGAGGATCAGTGCTCGGCCTTCAAGGTCGGCACCGTTGTCGGCTTCTTCGCCAGGTTGTTCAGCATCTCCTTCGGGATTCGATCCTTCCAGGAAGCGATCGGCGCCGCCTCCGCCGAGGCAGGCGGGATAAAGACGCGTGGCTCCGTGGCGGCCGCAAGAAACTCGTCCACCGGCTTCTTCAATGCCAGCAGACTGTCCACGAAGCCAAGCTGCGACGGTTCCGAATAGATCGTGTACGGCGTCACGGCCGCGCGCTTCGACTCGCGACCGACATACCCGCCGTACTTGTTCAGCTTCGAGGGATCGATGCCGAGGTGCGTCGCGATGTACGTACGCAGGTCGAGTCGGCCGGCATGGACCTCGTTGTCGGGGAGGTGGTCGAACGGCCCGTCGTACCAGTTGTTGGCGCCGACGTTGTATGCGTTGACACCGATCAGGAGCATCCGACGAGACACGCTGTCGCGATAAAAGGCAAACTCCGTCCTCATCCCGATCGCCAGCGTAGTTCCGAAGGTCTCGAACTCCTCGGGAACGAAGCCCTCCTCGTTCAACAACCAGTACAGGCGCCGCGCGTTCGTGTTGTACACGAGATGGAACCGGAGTCCGGACTCGTCGAACGTATTGCCGACGAGCTTCTCGCTCGGAAGCAGCTTCAAGGTGGCCGGCACCGTCTGAGCGATGCGATACGCGATGAAGTGCACTCGCTTGCGCATATAGGTCACCACGAATCCGGACGAGTCATCGGGCTCCACATAGACCGTGTCGGCGGGACCCAGCACCCGGTGAAAGGCCTTTTCCACCTTCCCCCTCCCCCGCATCCTGTCCTCGTAGATCACCGCGTAGCTGAAACCGAGCGCGGCGGAGTCGGCGGTGCCACGATCGAAATGAAATGCCCCGTCGAACAGTTTTCCGCGCACGGCCACGCGGAAGTAGAGCGCGTTCTCGCTCGGGTACATCACAACCTCCTCATCGAGCGCGTCGAACACACGCCGGAACGCCTCCTTCGGGTCCAGCATGTTCGCGTTGGTATACAGCCCCTTGATGCGCGCCTCGTTGGTCATGAATGACCCCGAGGGAAGCCCTGGCGCCGGCTGCGGGTGTCTCGGCCAGGCGGCGATCGCGGCAACCGCAAGGACCACCCCCAGTACGACGGCAACGATGTAGTACACCGAAGATTTATTCATACGCGCTCCGCACGAGAATGATTGAATGACGACGACGACGGCGGCAACGCGCCCGTGGCGTCTCGATACGTCACGGGCGAAGTTGCGTGGACAGGTGCTCACCGCAGCGGCGGCCGTCACTTCTTGATCACATCCGCGAAATAGTCCTTCGGGACATCGTACCGCTGAATCGTGATCCGCTTGATCATCTGGTCGCGCTCGGCGATCGCCCTGCTCAGGCTGTCGATCGGGCGAAGGTCATCGGTCTTGAAATAGACCATGTACGGCGCCACGGGCGTACGGGCACTCTCTTTTCCGGTGAGATGGCCGTATTTGTCGATCTGACCCGCCGGGTAATGGTAGTGTGCGTTCAGGTATTGCTCCACGCGCACCACTCCTTCCTTCACATAATTGTCCGGCATCTGATCGAACGGGCCGTCGTACCAGTTGTTGTGCAGCACGTTTTCGCCGTTGACCCCCACCATGATCTTGCGATTGTTGATCGAATCGTTGTAGAACGCAAACTCCGTGCGGTCGCCGATCAAAATCGTAGATCCGGGAAACGCCGGCTTGAATTCCTCCGGCGTAAACCCATCCTCGTTGATAATCCAGAACAGGTTGCGCGTCTTGTTGTTGAAGATCAGAAAAAAGCGCAATCCGGATTCATCGAACGATGGGCCTACACAGACCTCGTCGGGGGTCAATTTTGCCTTCTTCGGCGTGATAACCGAGTCGCGGTGAAAATTGAACGCCACCGTGCGATTATCGTACGAAACCTCGTAGCGCCAGTTGTTGATGCGCTTGACGGTCATACTGTCGTTCGGCGTCATGACGTACGAATTGCCCGCCATTCGGAAATACTTCTGACGGGTCCGCTGCTCCGGCTTCTCGGCGTAGCCGAACTGCACGATTCCCTGATCGATCTTGTGCGCCAGCAGTCCGATCGAGCCGAAGAGAATGCGACCGTGGATCTGCATCTGGAAGTAGTAGTAGTTCTCCGACGGATACACCGTCACTTCCCGGGGCAGCGAGTTGAAGACGAGACGAAAGACCCCCTTGGGATCGTTGAGGTCCGCGTCGAGGTACAGTCCGTCGATGAACGAATTGTTGGTGAACAACGACACCGCCTGTGCCTTCACGGTTGCGCCGTGCATGCTGCTGAACAGGGCGTAGGAACCGACGATCAGCGTCGCGATTCCGATTGCACCGATCACGATAACGCCACTGGAGCGTTTCATGGTTGCCTCCTGCTGAGTCGAGAGAGAGAGAATGGAACGTCCGCGAAATCGGCACCACGGTGGTCACGTTCCCGATGGGCGGGCGCGCGAGTTGCGGCTCCCATGACGGCGCCGTGGTGATCAGATCGGGAGGAGCCGCACGGCCCCTCCCGATATCATTGTCCGCGCGAAGCGTCCGCATCGAACACCGGCATGCCGCCGATCGATAACGGTCGCGTTCGCGAAACCTCAACGCAGCTTGTTCGCGTTGGCCAAGTCGATCGGACCCGGCTCCACGTAGTACATCGTTGCCTGCGGTCCATCCGGGATATGGTAGCCCTGGATCGGCACGTACAACGTGGTCTTGCCGTCATGCTCCCACACCGAGCCGCCGCCGGACGGATCGAAATACTTCGAGGCATACGGGCCCTCGGTGATATGCCACATTTCCACCCAGTCCGTGGCGTTCAAGCCGTACACTTCGTGGAAATCCTCACCCGGTCCCGGTCCTGCCGGATCCGGTGAATAATACGTGGCCCACGGCCCCTCTACGATGTGATACCAGATCGTACCATTTTCATCGATGTAGTTGGTGAAGACGCCGTCGTGCACCATCCAGAAATTGCGCGAATAATACGGGATCTTCTCGTGGAACTGCTTCGGTGGATTGACGATGACCGTATCCTGGGCATCGTTCTGCAACTCGCGCACCGGCGTCGCATCCTGGCTGATCGTACGACCGGAAACAACCGTGCGAAGGTCTTCCATCGCAACCTTTGCACCGGCCGGTGCATTGAGAAGGTTGTTGTCCCGCGGGCTGGCGACACTGTCGCTGCATGCGGAGACCGCGAAACCAAGTCCCACCGCCGCGAGCGACGATGCTACCCAAACGTGTATGCCATTGATCTTCATGGCGTACCTCCATGTTAGTTTTGAGACGCACTGGACGTCTCAGTGGGTTAGGATGTGAGATACTTGTCGACGAGTATCGGGATCTATCAACACGCGATATATATCGCTGGTCGAAGCCAACACGCGGCGCACGCGTACGCATGCACGCACTGAACACGAGTCGCCAAGGGGATAGATTTCGGAAGGGGGTAATTGGGCTCTGCGTTTCCTGCGACGAAACGGAGCCCCGTTGTGTGTCAGACCATCATTGCATCAGCTCGGCATTCCTCCTTTCTCCACAGCTCACGCAGCTCGAAACAGCCGCGTTGAACACGCTTGTAGGCGGCCGCGCGGGTGCAGCCCAGACGCTGGGCGATCTCCTCGGCGGTGTAGCCCTCGAAGTGGAGCCTGACCGCCTCGGCCAGGCTGTCGGACAAATACGATAACAGCGCGCTGCATGTCATTTGATCGGTGAGCTCGTCGCTCATCGTGTCGTTCGCGGCGTGTTGCTCTCGCGAACGAATCCCGGAAAATGCCGCGGCGGTGCCCGGAGCGTCCGCTTCGATGGCGGCGGCGGTGTTTCGCCAATACCGCCGGAGCGTGTGCCCCAACTCCCGCGATGCGGTGGTAAACATCCAGGAGTAGACGGTTCGGGGATTGACCTCGGAGCGAAGGCCGTTCTGTTCATAGAGCTTGCAGGCAGCCTCCTGCACAGCATCATGTATGATGTCCGTCGGAACGCCGCGATACCTGCAGAGCAGCGACCGTCGTGCAACCGTGCAAATCACTTCGAATGAGCTACTGTCCAGCAACGCCGATCGATACGTACTACAGTGGGCCTCGGCATTATTCCGCATGAAACCTCCTCACGGGTTCTAGCTTGTTCAATAATCGCCCCTCCGTATACGCTGGAGGCATACGGCAATCCGGTGGACATGTCGGGCACGCGCCGCCTGCTCACGTCGTTCAAACGCAACGCGGGGGATCGAAACGAAATGCGAGGGGATAGCGATTTTCTGGTGGCAAACTTATTCGTTATGGCGGGCAATCAGTAGTACATCTTTGTGTACCCTACCATGATTCTCCTCAGGGAGGTGGTCGCAGCTGCATTGCAGGCGTTTTCAGCGCAGTTTCGCACGTCGGAATTTTCGAAAACCCTCCCCCGGGCGCGCGCCGACGCCCATCAGGTCGCCCGCCCGACGGCCGCCGGCACTCCGGCCGCCGAACGGACTCGCGCATGCTTGCGTCCGGGCCGCAGGGTCAGGTTGCATCCATTATGCGCCAAAACGGCGAAGCCCGGCACTCCATGCAGGAGGGCCGGGCCTCGGATTGATAACGTGTCCCGGGCCTTTCCGGATCGCTCAGGAATCGCCATTCGCGCCTACTGCACCTGCACAACGAAGGACTTGCAGCCGCATGCGCTGTTGACCGACGGCTTCTGCTTCGTGGCATCGGCCACCGATGCGTACGGACCCACCACCAGCGCATACTGCTTCACGCCGCTTACGGTCTTCGGAAGCGCAACAGCGGTGAGCCCCTTCCCCTTCAGAATCGCGGCATTCGACGCGGCCTCGGCCTTCGATGGGTAAAGTCCCACCTGTAACGCATACCCATGCATTCCCTTCGCGCTCGAAGAACCGGTCGGCGGCTTCGCCACGCTGGAGGAACGTGGCACCGAGTCACGCGCGCTCGGCTTCGCGGCCGTTCCGCCGGCAGCGTTTCCCCCTGTCGGCGGCTTGGCGGGCGTTCCGGTCGCGGGCTTCGCCCCCGATCCCGTCGGCGGCTTGGCGGCAGAACCTGTCGCGGGCTTCGCCGGCGTGCCGACGGGGGGCCGGGATGGTCGCGCCGCGCTCCTGCCCGGCTGTGCCTCGGCGACATCGTCCGCGGCACGCCAGGACTTGATGCCGGCGAGCAGGCTGTCGGTTCCGTTCACCAAGCTCGACTTCGGATAGTCGCGATGCAGAACGCCGGCCCAGACATGGGCGGCGAGCGAGTCACGTTTGTC
>CAZJYH010000004.1:9808-27295 GCA_964549365.1 uncultured Alphaproteobacteria bacterium | reverse complement strand
GGAACATGTGCGCGCCGTCTGCGACATGGTCCGCGATATCGCCGTGGGCACTCCGGTGTTGAAGCCGAAGAAGAAGGTGGGCGACCAGGAGGCACCCGAGCACCGCGAAACGCCGCCGACCGATTTTCAGACGGGGCTCGGCAATCGGTTGTTGGTGACCGTGGAGCTCGACATCCCGCGCGGCCTGGATATGACCGAGGTGTTCGAGGGGGCCGAGTACCTGAAGCGCCACGGCATCGACGCGGTGAATATCTCCGACGGCGCGCGCGCAAGGCTGCGGATGAACCCCATCACGATCAGCCATCTGATACGCGAGCGCTGCGGCATGGAGTGCATCACGCATCTGGCCTGCCGCGACCGAAACATGGTGGGCCTGCAATCCGAGCTGCTCGGCGCTCATGTGCTCGGCGTGCGCAATATCCTTGCGGTCACCGGTGACCCCGCTCACATCGGCGATTATCCGTACGCGACGTCGGTGTACGACATGGACGCCATCGGTCTGATCCGTGCGTTGAAGCGGATGAACCAGGGGCTGGATCTTATGGGTAATCCGGTCGGTGAGCGCACCAGCTTCCTGATCGCGTGCGCCTGCAATCCCGTCGCCGATGATCTGGACCGCGAGATCCGGCGCCTCGAACGCAAGGTGGCCGAGGGGGCGCAGGTGGCCTTCACGCAGCCGGTATTCGAGTCGGAGGCGTTGGCATCGTTCCTCGACCGGATCGCGCACATTCCGATCAAGCTGATGCTCGGCATCATTCCGCTGCGCAGCGCGATGCACGCGGAGTTCCTGCACCACGAGGTTCCGGGGATGAAGATCCCCGCGAGCGTGCAGAAGCGGATGCGGACCGCCGAGAACGCCGCCGCCGAGGGGGTGGCCGTTGCGGTGGAGTTCCTCGAAGGGACGCTCGCCATGCGCGACCGCATTGCCGGGCTGTATGTGATGCCGCCGCGCAAGAAGAACGAGATGATCGTGGAGATTCTCGATCGCGCCGGTATTCGCCGCGAGGTTGCCGCGTGAGCGCGTCATGAGCGCGCAGGCGCCGATCGTGCTCGGCGGCGGGATGGCCGGTTTGGCGGCCGCCGTGAAGCTTGCGGCGGCCGGGCTGCGCCCCACGCTCATCGAGGCGCGCCCCTATCTCGGCGGGCGCGTGCGGTCGTTCGTGCACGAGGGGACCGGCGACGAGATCGACAACGGCCAGCATCTGATGATGGGGTGCTACACGGCCACGTTCGCGTTGCTTACGATGCTCGGCACGCGCGGCCTCCTCACGCTGCAGCGTTCGCTCGAGGTGGAGTTCCGCGACGCCGACGGTTCGGCCGATCGTCTGCGTGCGAGCGAGCGGCTTCCGGCGCCGCTCAGCGTGCTCCTCGGCATGCTCCGACTCCGGCGCCTCAGCCTCGGCGAACGTGCGAGCCTCGTCCGTGTCGGCCTTGCCATGCGCTTCGCGAAGCCGAGGCCCGATGAGACGGCACGCGCGTACCTGCGGCGTCTTGGACAGTCTGAACGCGCCATGGCGCGCCTGTGGGATCCGATCATCATCGCCACCCTCAACACTCCACCGGATCTGGCCTCCGCGTTCCTGCTCGTGCAGGTGATGCGCCTTGCGTTCCTCGGCGGCGGCGAAAGCTCCAGGCTCGCGTTGCCGAGCGTCGGCCTCTCTCGCCTTGTCGAGCCCGCCGGTGCGTTCATCGAGGGGCGCGGAGGGCGCGTGCTGACCGGCATGACGATCGCAGCGATCGAGCGAACCGCGAACGGGCTGCGCGCGCTCACACGCGAGGGAGACGCGTTCGATGCGTCGTGTGTCGTGCTGGCGCTGCCGGAACGTGGAGCGCGCAGGGTGATCGAGGGGATGGCCGATGCCGCCGCGGTGCTCCCCGCCGTGCCGTTCGCCTCATCCCCCATCGTCTCGCTCTATCTCTGGTACGACCGCCCGCTTGCGGCGCTGCCGAGGTTCGCGGCGCTTCTCGGTTCCAACGTGCAATGGATGTTCAACCGTCGCGCCATCGACGCGCGGCGCAACGATGCGGTACCGGGGCTTCTCTCGTGCACGATCAGCGCGGCGTTCGAGGAGAGTCGTGTCGACGGTGGAGAGATCGTTGCCGTTGCCGACCGCGAGCTGCGCGGGGCGTTCCCCGAGATGGCCGGTGCCGTGCTGGTCGATGCGCTGGTCATCAAGGAGAAGCAGGCCACGTTCGCCGCCACGCCGGCGGCGGAGTTGCTGCGTCCGGCCGAGCGTACGGCAATCCCCGGCCTGTATCTGGCGGGGGATTGGACGAACACCGGGCTTCCTGCGACGATCGAGGGAGCGGTGCGGAGCGGGTTCGCGGCGGCGCGTTCGTTGATGGAGGATTTCCCCGCGGTGGGTGGTGGAAGCATCATCGACCGGTGAACAGGAGCGGTGCGCCGCCGATACCGGCCGAAGGCGTGGTCGCGAGCCGCCACGCCGTTGGCACGTGACGGCTGCACGAGAAGGTCGCGCTGCCGGTCCTTCTCGCACCCCGGGCATGTGCCGCTACAATGTCTTCACGTACTCGAATATCTTCTGCCGCTGGTCCGCGTTCAGATTCGGGAACGTCGGCATGCCGGCAGGCCCTTCGTTGAGCGTGCTGTCGAACTTGCCGGCGGTCCCCTGCCAGTGCTTCAGGCTCGGGATGTCGATCGAGTCGAGGGCCACGCCCGTCAGGCCGTGGCATGCGGCGCAGTGGTCGATGTAGAGCTGCTGTCCGGTGACCGGCGTGGCGACGGTGTCCTTGCCGATCGTCGCCGTCGGGTCCGGGCTCAGCACGTCGCAGCCCGATGTGGCTGAAAGAAGCGTGAGCGCGGCCACCGCCCGGGCGAGCGTTCGGTTGGGGAGAGGGAGATGTCTGAAGATCCTGTTCATCATCGCTGCGTTTGCTGATTCACTGCGTTTGCTGATTCACTGCGTTTGCTGATTCACTGCGTGCGGCGCCTACTGTACCGTGACGCGATAGGTTGTGACGCCGGTCTGGCCGTCGTAGATGTTGGTGTCGCCGTCGGGCTGTGCGTTGCCGGCGGAGTCGGTGGCACGAATGCGGAGCGTGTGCGCACCCGCCGGAGCATCCCAGCGAAAACGCCAGCGCGCCCAGACCGTTCGGTATGGGTACGCCTGGTTTTCCGCGATCTGCTTGATCGATGCCGGAAGGTTCTCGGTCGCTCGAATCTCCGAAAGCGGGACGATCTCCACCGCCTGAAACGGACCGGCGTCGATCGCGATCTCCACCCTTTCGATCGGCGCATATCCGCTCACGGCATACCCGCTGATCACGGTCGAGCCCGCCGCCAGCACCGTCCCCTCGCGCACCACCGTCGAGCGGCTGTTGACGCGAATCACGCCGTCGTCGGCATACCCCTGATCCTGATACGTTCCCTGCTGCACGTCGAACGCCGTGGCCTGAATCTTCGTGAGCCACTTCACATTCTTATAGCCGTAGCCCTCCTGGATGATCAGCCGCACCGGCGCGCCGTGTTCCGGTGTGAGCGCGGTCCCGTTCATCTTGTACACCAGCAGCGGCTGCGGCAATCCGTCGGCATCGGCGTCGGTGACGCGGCCGATCTTGACGTTGTTCGTGAAGCCGTCGGCGCCGTAGAAGAGCAGGCGCTTCGTGGTGGCGGCCAGGCCGGCCTTGTCGAGGAAGTACTTCAACGGCACGCCGGTCCAGTACGCATTCCCCATGAAGCCGGTCGGCGTCAGGCGCACGGGGCTCTCCAGCACGCACTGGATCGTCTTCATGATGGTCATCTCCTGCCCCGCCTCGGCCGCCGCGATCAGGTCCGCATAGGTGATCGTCTGCGGCGTTGCCAGGTCAGCCGGCTTGAAGCCCTCGATCCGCAGGGACCACGCGTCGGTTGCGATGTTCGGTCGCGTCCAGTTCGGCAGGCTCCCCTCGCCGCCGTTCTGCACGAAGAACAGGTCGTTCGGCGTGATGAACGGCGCCTCGACGTTGCCGAGCGGCGTCACCGAGAACTGCTCGCAGCCGTCGAGCAGCGAGACAAAGGTGATCCCGACGACGCTTGCGCCGCCGAGCTTCAGGAATGTTCTACGATCGAGAGCCATGGATGACCTGCTGAGGTACGTGCCGCCGCGCGTCCGGGGGAGTGGGCGCAGGCGCCGGCGTTGATGACGTGTGATGCGTTGGAGCGACCGATCAGAATATCTTGCCGGAGTAGGCGATGCCGAGCGAAAGGTCGAAGCTGTTGCTCGCCTTGCGGCCGTACGGCGTGACGAATGCGTCGGCGCTGACCTGAATGCCGTCGTACACCGCCACGATCAGCCCGCCGCCCACCTTGATGTACTGCTGCGTCTCGGGGGGGTGCTCCACGTCGAAGTCGTTGTTGTCGGTGCGGGTGGAGAAGAGGAAGCGGGCCATGCCGTGCACCAGCACGCGATCGACGAATGTGTAGCCCGCCTCGACGTCGCTGAAGACCTCGTCGGCGTAGTTCGGATCGAACGAGCGCGACGGATCGTTCAGCTTCGAGAGGAAGATCGACGGGCGCAGACGATACCCGACCGACGCCGTGGCATAGGCGGGCGCCGGGTAGAAGGAGATGCCGTAGTTGCCGGCCAGCTCGACGTTCAGATTCCCGGAGCCGAGCGGCGGCGTCAGATCGCGGCTGTATCCGGTCGGGATCGTCAGGCCGAGCGTTGCCGACACCACCTGCTGATCGAACTCCGCCAGGCGATACTTCGCCGCAAGCTGGATGTCGCCGAAGCCCTGCACGCGCTTGCGCTCGACCGGCGAGGTGATGATCACCCGCTTCATCGCGGCGCTGCCGATCAGCGTAAGCCGATCGGTGAGTCCGTACTCCGCATAGAGATACAGGCCGCGGTCGGCGATCGGATAATCGCGCACCGTGAAGGGTGGATTGTCCGTTGGGTGCTTGGTCTCGCCGTCAAATCGATAGACCGTGTTGGCGGAGGAGGTGATGTACGAGATCTTGGCGTACAGCTTCCCGACCTCCTGCACCCAGCCCCCGGCATGCGCACGCGCGCAGACGATGAGAAGGAACAGGATCAGGGGAACCAGACGCGAGGGGCAGGGCATTCTCATGCGATCGTTCCAGCCGGTGTTCTCTGGGAGTGGGAGCGGAGCGTCATCCGTTGACGGACCGCGTACGAGGCAGCTCCCAATGTGCGAATTGCCGCCGATGCGCAAAAGCAAAAAGCGCCGAGCCGGACGTGACGATGTATGCGCTGCAGGCCGGGTCGGCCCGATGTAGCGTGGCGACAACCATTCGTGCCGCAACCGGTCGCGGAGTCAACTCCGCGACAACCTCGGCGTAGAAACGACCCGGCCCCGCACTGTTGGTACGGGGCCGGCGTCGCACGATCGAGTCGTTCGGAATGTTCTAGCCGATCGGCCGGTCGAAGACGCGGTAGCGCTTGTACGGCCGGGCGTTCATCATCTCGGCCGCGCGGTTCATCATCACGTTGTCCTCCAGCACCCACGAGGCTTCGCCGCGGTTGATCCCCTTGCGCGTGGCGCGCTCCATGATCTCGCGGTACAGCAGGGCGTCGATGCCGTGCCCCTGGTGCTCCGGCAGCACGCCGAGGATGATGATGCGTAGCTGCGTGATATGCTTCTTCTTGGTCATCAGGTTCATGATCGCCGTCGGCAGGTTCTTCGCGCCGGGAGGGATCGCGGTCCCCGCCTTGAATGCCTGGTTGATGTCCGGCACGCCGAGCGCGAAGCCGACCGTCTGGCCGTCGCGTTCGGCGAACAGCACCAGCTCCGGGTCGATGATCTGCTTCAGCTCGTAGGCCATCAGATTCATCTCCTCGTCGGTCATCGGCACGAAGCCCCAGTTCGGCTGCCACGCGCTGTTGTAGACGCTCTTGATGCGCTCGACTTCCTCCGGGAACTTCTTCATCACGAGGCTGCGCACGGTGGTCTTGCCGCGCTGGCGCAGGAGATTGGTGACGCGCTCCAGCTTCTCGGTGAGGCACTGCGGATACTCCACCGCCCACGCGAGCAGATCCTTCGCCTTGGTGAAGCCGGCGTTCGCGAGCAGCTCCGGGTAGTAGGAATGATTGTACGGCATCTGCAGCACCGCCGGGGAATCGAACCCGTCGACCAGCATCCCCACCTCGTCGTTCATCGTCGGCGAGATCGGGCCGCGCATCGTATTCATGCCGTGCTCGCGCAGCCACGAGGCCGCGGCGTTGAGCAGGGTGTTGGCAACATCCTGATCGTTGATCGACTCGAAGAAGCCGAAGAAGCCCGTGCGGTCGTTGTGCACCGCGTTGTGCGTGTCGTTGACGACCGCGCCGATGCGTCCGACGACGGCGCCGTTCTTCTCGGCCACGAACAACTGCAGGCGGGCATGCTTGTAGAGCGGGTTCTTCTCCACGTCGATCAGTCGCATGCGGTCCATCTCCAGCGGCGGCACCCAGTTCGGGTCGTCGCGGTACAGATCCCACACCATGCGGATGAACTGCAGCCGCTCCTTGCGCGTCGCCATGCGCCGCACCGTCACGGTGCCGCTGGTCGGCAGCGTTCCCATGCCGGACTCGTCCACCACCGGCACGGCCTCGGCTTCCTGAACGGCGGCGGCGTGCGTCTGCTCGGCCGCCGTTGCGGGCGTATCCTTCTCCAACAATCCCATCTCGGTGCCGATGTCCTCGAACAGTTCGAGGATGCGGTCCAGATGATGCATCTCGTGTGTGGCCATCACCGACGTGCGCATCATCTGCATGCCGGGCATCACGCCGGGGGAGATGAACGCGTTGACGAAGACGCCGGCATCGAACAGTCGGCGCCAGAAGATGAAGGTGAGCGTGTCGTCGCCGATGATCACCGGGATCACGCCGGTCTTCGACTCGATGATGCGGAAGCCAGCGGCCGTGAACCCGCGCCGCATGTAGTCCGCGTTGGCGATCAGCCGATCGATCAGCTCCGGCTCGGCGCGCATGATGCGCAGCGCCTCGAGCGCGGCAGCCACCGAAGCGGGCGTCGGCGAGGCGGAGAAGATCAGCGCCGGCGAATTGTGCTTGATGTAGTTGATAACCCGCTCCGGGCCCACCACCCAGCCCCCCAGCGATGCCAGGGACTTGGAGAAGGTGCCCATCGTCAGGTCGGTCTCATCGTCCAGGCCGAAATGGCTGGCCGTGCCGCGCCCCCCCTTGCCGATCACGCCGAGGGCGTGCGCGTCGTCGACCATCACGCGCGCACCGTACTGCTTCGCGAGCTGGATCATGCGGGGGAGTTCACAGAGGATGCCGGTGGTGGAGAAGACGCCGTCGGTGACGATCAGCTTGCCGGCGGTTTCCGGCATGCGCGCCAGCTGGCGCTCCAGATCGTCCATGTCGTTGTGCTTGAACCGTGCCACGTCGCCGAACGCGCCCTTGGCCATCAGGTTGCCGGCAACGATGCAGGCGTGGTTGTCCTTGTCGGAGATGACGTAGTCGCCGCGGTTTACCAATGTCGGGATCACGCCCTGCGCGGTCTGATAGCCGGTGGAGAAGAGCAGGCACGCCTCCTTCCCCATGAAATCCGCAAGCTCAACCTCCAGCTCCTCGTGCAGCCGCACGGTTCCGGTCAGATAGCGGGAGCCGGAGCATCCGGTGCCGAACTGTTCGGTGGCCTTGATGGCCGCTTCCTTCACACGCGGGTCCGCGGTGAGCCCGAGGTAGTTGTTCGAGCCGGCCATGATCACCGGCCGTCCCTCGATCCGTACCACCGGACCTTCGTTCTCCTCGATGGCGCGGAAATACGGGTAGTATCCCGCTTCCTTCACATCATCGGCGCGCGTGAAGTCGCGACACTTCTGAAAGATATCAGTCAATTGGCGCTCTCCGTGTGAATGCGATGGCTGTGCGGCTGGGCGCACGTCCCGCACGATCTCCTCGACCTGATTGCTCTGAGGGTTGGGCATAAGAAACCACCGGCTGTTGACGACGTGGCATAATAGCAAGTTCGGGCCACGGCGGATGTGTCTGGATGTGAACTGTTCGGCGGGGGACGTGTGTCGGCACCGGGCTCCCCGCGTCCTCCGCGCCACTAGTGCAGTCGTTCGGGCGCCGACGTGCGCGCCGGCGTTGCTGATCGGCGTTCGGCGAGCACGAAGGACCAAATTTATTTCCGCCGGATCGTGACTTCCAAGCCGGGGCACGGCTCGCAACCCCCATAGACGCGGGCCTGCAACGCGGTCATCGCGATCGGCTCAGCGCGTCATGCGCCGCTCCACAACGGCCACATCGTGCGGATGATCCACCGCGTGGCCGTCGTAGTCGGTCACCACGCAGAGGAGCGATATGCCGAGATCGTACAGGCGGAGCTGCTCGAGTTGCTCGCATCGCTCCAGCGCCGATGGCTCGGCGGCCACGAAGCGGCGCAGCGCCTCGGCACGGTAGGCGTACAGGCCGATATGCGCGAAGTGCATGCCGTGCTGCGGCCACTCCTCGATCGGCGTGTCGCGCAGGAAGGGGATCGGGCTGCGCGAGAAGTAGAGCGCGCGGTTGCCGGCGGCCAGCGCCACCTTCACTACGTTCGGCGAACGCAGGTGCTCCGCGTCGGTGATCGGCCGTACGGGCGTTGCGCAGCCGCAGTCGGAGGCCGCAAGCGCTTCGACGAGCGCATCGATGAGCGCCGGATCGAGCATCGGCTCATCCCCCTGCACGTTGATCACGATGTCCGCGCCGCCCACCAGGTCCGCAGCCTCGGCGATGCGATCGGTCCCCGAGGCGTGGGCGGTGGATGTCATCACCGCCATGCCGCCGAACGCCTCGACGTGATCGCGGATCCGTTCGTCGTCCGTCGCCACAACAACCCGGTTCACGAGCCGTGCGGCGGCCGTACGCTCGTACACATGGCGGATCATCGACACGCCGTTGATCGTGGCCAACGGCTTGCCTGGGAAACGGCTCGATGCGTACCGTGCGGGGATGACGGCGAGGACTGACTCGGAGGAGGACATCGATCGCTTTGGGAAGATGTGCGCGGCGCTGCCGCGGTGCATGTACCGAACGCGAGGGCATGGGCCGTGGGGCCGAACGGAAGATCGCGCGCGGACGCCGAATGCGTGGGCGTCTCGTCTCCGTCCCGGCTATTGGCCGCCCAACAGCACCGAGAGCCCGGCGTTGACGATGCTCGTGCTGTAGTTCAGCGGCGAGTTGTTGAGCTTCAGCGCCACGCCCACCTGCAGTTGCGCCTTCACCGCCCCGTACCCCAGCCGCATTGTGAGCGTGGGTTCCAGGAACATCCAGAGATTGTCGTCGAGATCGCGCAGGTGATAATCGTTCAACTCGCTTTCGGTGTAGTTCTCGCTCCTGAGGCCCATGTACTTCACCGCCGTGATACGCGACGCAACGCTCAGCTCCACAACCTTGCCGGTCAGGCCGATGCCGGGCTGCAGAAACAGCTTCACACCGTTGGCGTCGAAGCGTTGGGTGACCGAGCTGCCGCTGGATTGCCGTTCGTTGATCGAGACTCCTCCGAACCCGATGCCGCCGTAGCCTTCGAGGATCAGATTTCCCCCCTCGCGCGAGTAGTACCCGGCCCCCGCTTCGACGAGGTAGCCGCTGCCGTTCAGGTCGATCCCTTTGTTCAGAGCGTCCTCGTCGTTCCCGGACGAGTTGTGGTAGTAGGCGTTGGCCATCAGGCCGATCGAATTGGTGAGGGCGTAGGCAACCTGAAGGTTGCCGACATCGATCGTCGCCCGCACCTCGCCCTCACGGTCGAGCAGCGGCGTATTCACGGTGTTCGGTGCGTACACCGTGCGGCATGCGGATGCCAGAAGCGTGCAGCCGACGGCGGCGGCATACAGTACCGTGGAGAGTATGGTGCGCATCGGGGTCAATGATGGGGGCTTTCGGCAAGCTCGTGGCGTGCCGGAGCGGATGGTTCGGGGATGATCACTCGGCTTCGCCGATCACCTTCGGAACGCTGAAGAAGCCCTCGGTCTTCTTCGGTGCGTTCGAGAGCGCCTGCGCCGCGCTCAGCATCGGGCCCGGTGTGTCCGGCCGCAGCGACGTGGTCGCCTCCAACAGATTCGCCATGGGCTCGATCCCCTCCGTGTTCACTTCGTTCAGCTTCTCTACGTACGCGACGATCTGGTTGAACTGAGCCGTGAAGCCGGAAAGCTCCTCGGCCGAAAAGCGGAGCCGTGCAAGCTTGGCGATGTACTCGATCTGATCCGGTGTGACCGACATGGGCAAATCCTCGTTAGTAGAAGCCGCAAAGGTACAGCATGCCCGGCGAATCAGGAAGCGGCGTTGAGCGTCGTGATGGGTGAAGCGTTATGTGTGTGGGGTGTGAGTGCTGCCACGTAGCTCGAAAATCGCATCAATTGCCGCGCGTATACTTGTGAGGTCTACAGAGTCGTGCTTGGCACTTGGCACTTGCCACGTAGCCGTTCGGATCGGGCAAAAAAAAGAGCTGCGCAGCTCACCCCTTACTGCACAGCTCGAATTTGAAGGCCAAGGGTTGGTGCCTCAGCGTCTTCATGAGGGAATACCAACCGGTGCCGACTTTTGTTCCCACGAACCCCAAAAAAAATTCGGCGGAAGTACGCGTGGCTCGTTCGGCCCAAAGTTTCAGGCGTACATGGCTGCCACGTATTCTCCATAGCCGTTGAACGGGAGCGTCTCGACGCGCTCTTCACTGCCGATCAGGCGCTCGGACGCCTGCGACCAGCGCGGGTGCGGCGCGGTCGGGTCGACGTTGGAGAGGAAGCTGTACTCGTCCGGCGCGAGATCGTTCCAGAACGTCTTCGGCTGCTCGGCCACCAGCTCGATCTTCACCACGGACTTCGGCCCCTTGTAGCCATACTTCCACGGCACCACGATGCGGATCGGAGCGCCGTGCTGCCGCGGCAGCTCGTGCCCGTAGATGCCGGTGACGGCCATCGCCAGCTCGTTCATCGCTTCATCGATGCGGAGCCCCTCGTAGTACGGCCACGTGTACCACGTCGCGGTCTTCTGGTTCGGCGCCTCCTCCGGCTTGAGGAAGCAGGTGAAGCGCACGAACTTCGCCGAGGAGAGCGGCCCGGCCAGCTCCAACACCCTCTTCAACGGGATGCCCGTCCACGGCACCGTCATGGCCCAGGCTTCGACGCAGCGATGCCGATAGACTCGTTCCTCCAGCGGCAGCTTCTTCACCAGGTCATCCACCGTCAGCTTCACCGGCTTGTTCACCAGCCCGGTGATCTCGAGATCCCAGGGGCGCGTGCGGAACGATCCCACCAGATTCGACACGCGTTCCTTCACTTCCGTGAACTCATAGAAGTTGTTGTAGGCGGCGGCAACCGCCTCATCGCTCAGGGCACGCCCGGCCACATACTTCGTGTTTCGATGCGCGGGGTAGAGCCCGGCGTTGGGATTCGCGGGGATCGATTTCGCGGTGGTCATCGCCTCGTCCGCCGGTTTGCAGCCGAGCGTGCCGACGGCCAGCGCACCAAGCCCCAGCGTCTGGAGAAAACGTCTGCGGCCGGAGAAGATCTGCTCCGGCGTGACGTCGCGTTCGGATATCTCCCAGCCGCGGGGAATGATAATGTTGCTCATGTTGATTCAGTCTCCTTCGTTGCTGCTATTCCGACACCCCCCGTGAATATTCCGGAGGCGCGGCCGGGCGAATGCCGCCGAAGCAATGCGTCGGTCGGGTGGAGGATGGATTTCGTCTTCCACCCTTCAACGCATTGTCGGCACGGCAGCTTCCGTATCGCTAAATTCGCGCTGCTTCGTTCCGCACCGTCCTCCGTTCCGCCGCCGGCATCCGCGGCCGTCGGAAGCAATCAAACTTGAATACGCGATGAAGTGGCTCCTTGGATTTGTCGGCGTCGCGGCGCTGGTCGCTATCGGGCTCTGGGCGTACGGCGCGCTCGGCGTGACGAAGGTGGGGGTGGCCGCGCCCCAGCGGCGTGAGGCCGTCCGTGCGGTATACGCCACGGCCACCGTGCGGGCCGAGCAGATCGCGCACATCCGATCGGAGATCGGCGGTGAGGTTGTTGCGTTGCCGGTGAAGGAGGGGGAGGAGATCCGCGAGGGGATGCTGGTGATGGAGATCGAGGAGAAGGAGCAGAACGCGGCGGTCACCGAGCAGGCTTCGCGGGTGCGCGAGGCGAACGTCACGGTGCAGGAGGCGAAGCAGCGGCTCGATCGCGAGACGGATCTGCTGGCGCAGGGAGCCACCACGCAGCAAGCCGTCGACGACGCCAAGGCGGCGTACGATCGCGCGGTCGCGTTCCTGCGCACCGTGCAGGCCACGCTGGCGGCGCGGCGCACGCTCTCCGGCAGGGGGAAGCTGGCATCGCCGATCACCGGCGTCGTGACGAAGGTGAACGTCAACGCCGGGGACATCATCGCCCCCAACATCGAAGCGGTCACCATCCTCGATCCCTCATCATTCAAGGTGTATGCCAGCATCGACGAGCTGGACATCACGCGCATCCGGCCCGGCCAGGAGGCGATCGTCGCGTTCGACGCCATCCCGGGCCGCCGCTTCAAGGCACGCGTGGAGCGCGTGGTGCCGCAGGCCGACGAGGTCACCAAGACGCTGCCGGTGATCCTGAACCTGATCGACTTCGTTCCCAATCTCTCCGACGGTCTCACCGCAACGGTGAACATCGTGCAGGAGCGGCGAGCCAACGCGTTGACGGTTCCTTCGATCGCCCTGCTTCTGCACAAGGGTGCGTTCGACACGCTCTACGTGGTCACCGATCAAAACACGCTGGAGCGCCGGGGCGTGAAGGTGGGCGTGCGCGGTGAGGAGTATGTCGAGATCCTCGCCGGTCTTCACGAGAACGAGCGGATTGCACTGAACCCGGACGGTGCCTGGAAGACGGGCGAGAGCGTGGAGATCGACAAGGAGCGCACGCGCGCGCGGGCAACCCGGTGAGCCGTGCGTGCCGCACATACAAACCCGTGGCACCGTGCCGACGGCGCCGGAACATGTCCCAGGGAGGCCTTTGAACGTTCGGCTGGCGTTCTTCATCGCGCGCCGTCATCTGCGCGCGCGCAGGCGGCAGACGCTGCTCTCCACGATGGGGATCATCGTGGGCGGCGGCATCTTTGCGTTGATGGTGGCGATCACCGCCGGGCAGGAGGACTATCTGCGCGCGAAGCTGATCGATGTCTCGCCGCACATCCTGGTCACGGCGGATCCTCTGCGACCTGTCACATCGCGCAACCTGCTCCAGGGCGAGCGCGGCGCGGCCGTTGAGCTGCGCGTGAACACGCCGCCGTCCTCGCGAAAGCAGTTGAAGCCGTGCACGGAACTCGTTGCCCGCGTCGAAGCGCTTGCGCCGGAGGTGACGGCGGTGGCGCCGTTCGTGCTGGTGCAGGGCGTGTTCCGCAACGGCACGCGCTACCAGACCGTGACGGCGCGCGGCATCGAACCCGATCGCGAGAAGAACATTGCGCAGCTTGCCGCAAGCATGGTCTGGGGGAGGCTGACGGATCTGTCGGCGCAGCCCGAGGGCGTGCTGATCGGGAGCGGCCTGGCGGTGAAGCTGAGGGCCGACGTCGGCAACACCTGCACCTTCATCACGCCGAACGGAGCGGTGCAGCGGTTGAAGGTGGTGGGGATCTTCCGAACCGGCGTGGCGAGCTTCGACGATCGGCGTGGTTACATCAACATGGCGCTCGCGCAGACGCTGCGGAAGCTGCCGCGAAATTCGGTGAGCGGGTTGAGCGTGCAGGTGCGCGATATCGACCACGTGGCCGAGGTGAAGAAGATGGTGGAGGATGCCACCGGTTACGTTGCCGAGACGTGGCAGGAATCGAACGCGCAGATCCTCGAGTTCCAGGCGCGCCAGCGCATCACGTCGCGGCTGCTGGTGATCTTCGTCTTCGTCACGGCCGGGTTCGGCATCTCGAACACGCTGGTCACGATCGTGCTGCAGAAGAAGCAGGATATCGCGGCGATGAAATCGTTCGGCGTGACGCGCGCCGAGGTGGCGCTGATCTTCCTGTTCGAGGGGGCGATGATCGGATTGATCGGCGGCATCCTCGCTGCCGCGCTCGGCTACGGGCTGGCCTCGCTGTTCAGCACGCTGAATCTCTTTCCGCAGAACAACGATCGCGCGTTCGTGCGCTTCGATTCGTTCCCGGTGTCGCTCGATCTCGCGATCTATGCGCTCACGTTCGGGTTCGGGTTGATCATGGCGATGGCCGCAAGCTTCTTTCCCGCGCGCCGCGCCGCGCGCTTCGTTCCGGTGAGGATCATTCGCGGGGAATGAGCGTGTCGGCGCATGCACGCCGAAGCCGGGCCGGGAACGTTCACATCAAGGATACCGTGGGTCTCGTCTGGACCATAGCACTGCAGCAGATGCTGGCAAGAAAACGCCAGGCCGTGATCATCATCACGGGCGTGGTGATGGGCGTCACGGTGCTGCTGGTGACGATCTCCCTGTTCGACGGTCTGCTCGCATCGTTCACGGCGAAGATCCTGGACGTGGCGCCGCACGTTACCATGAAGGCCGATCGTGCCGAAGGGGGGCGATCCGATCTGCTGGCCGTGCCCGACGGCGACGCGCAGGCCGCCGTGCAGCTCGACCGCAGCGGCGAACGCGAGGAGCGGGTGCATGTGCGCAACATCATGTCGGTGCTGCGCAGCGTGGAGCGGACGATGGGCGATCAGGTGCGTGCCGCATCGCCGTACCTGGCAACGCAGGTGCTCGCCGCGTACGGCACCAACGAGTCCACGCTGTCGATCGTCGGGGTGTTGCCGGAGCGCGAGGCCGATCTTTCGAACCTGCCGCGCTATCTGCTGAGCGGGTCGATCGCGCGCCTGGAGGCATCGCGCGACGGAATGTTGATCGGGGTGAAGGCGGCCGAGGATCTCGGAGTGGATGTGGGCGATCGCATGCAGCTCGTGTCGCTCAGCGGTGAGGTGATCCCGGTGATGATCGTCGGCGTCTACCGGATGGGCGTGGAGGCTACCGATCGCTCCGCGTTCGTGAACCTGCGGCTCGCGCAGGCGCTCGATCGCGCGCTACCGGGCGAGGCGAGCGGCATCGGCTTTCAGCTGCGCTCGGTGGCCGATGCCGACATCGTTGCGCAGCGTATCGAATCGCTCACCGGCTTCACGACCGAGACGTGGCAGGAGACCAACGCCGGCATCATCTCGATCTTCCGATTCCTGCAGGCGCTCTTCTACGTGGTGGTCGGGTTCGTGATCGTCATCTGCGGGTTCGGCGTGGCCAACATTCTCATCACCACCGTGATGGAGAAGCAGCGCGACATCGCGGTGATGAAGTCCTTCGGCGTCGGCACCGGAACGATCATCGGCGTCTACCTGATCGAGGGCCTGCTGATCGGGGCGATCGGGAGCGTGGTCGGTTCGCTCGTCGGCGCGGGGGCGATCGCGCTGATGGGGATGATCCCGAGCGGCGGCACGGGCGGGGTTGCCCCGATCGAGTCGAAGACCCTGCAGATGGGGTTTGCCCCCTGGTATTTCGCGGCCGCAATCGCCGGCACGTTGTTCGTGAGCATGGCCGCGGCGATCGCGCCCGCTCGCACGGCCGCGCGCGTGGCGCCCGCGCGGATATTGCGTGGGGAGCGATGACTCGCGCCATGTACGATGATTTCCTTCGAATCAACCAATGAACGCATGCTTCCCATGATGATGTCACGAAGGGGCCTGGTTGCATCGACGGCATTGTTGCTGATCGTGTGCGGCGTCGCGGGGGCGCAGGTGCGCACGTTGACGCTCGCCGAGACGTTGCGCCTGGCCGATGAGCAGAGCCTCGACGTGCGCAGGGCGCAGGCCGTGCTGGAGCGTTCGACACGTTCGGTGGAGACGGCGCGTTCGCTCTTCCTGCCGGAGCTTGCCGCAACGGGCGACTACGCCTACAACATTCAACGCCAGGTCTTCTTCGTCGCCCCCGGAACGCCGTTGAACCAGAGCGAGTCCGTGCAGGCGTTCACGATCGGAAGCCGTCACGCGGCCACGCTCGGGCTCAGCTTCACGCAGCCGCTCTACGATCCCGTTCGTCGGATGCAGCGGCTGGTGGCAGAGGCCGGGGTTCAGGTGTCGCGGGCGCAGCTCGATGCGGCTCGCGCTCTCGTGCGCATGAACGCGGAGCGGGCCTTCTATCAGGCGTTATATGCACGGAGCGAGTCGGCCGCTCGAGACGAGCAGATCAAGGCGGCTCTCTCGAACTACGATGTCACGCTGGCACGATTCCGGCAGGGGCGGGCGATGGCGCTCGACACGCTCACGGCCACGGTATCGGTGGCGCGCGCAAAGGCGTCCGCCGAGCGCGCCCGGTTCACGTATCAGCGCTCGATGCTCACGCTGGCCCAGGCGCTGGACCTTCCCGACCATGAGAGCATCGAGCTGCAGGGGACGCTCGACGTCCCGTCGGAGGCCGGTCCGAGCGGCGGCGATCCGTTGATGGGGCGCGCGGTGCCGAACTCCGCGGAGCAGAAGCTGGCCGAGGCACAGCGTGACGCGGCCCGGACCACGGCGCGGCTCGAAGGCTACACGCTCGCGCCGGTGGTCAACGCCGTTGCACGATGGCAGGCGCTGGGGCAGAGCAATTCCCAACTTCCGGACGATGCGAGATGGGCAACAACATCGCAGGTGGGCATCTCGGCGCAGCTTCCGATCTCCGGTCTCTGGCGCAACGACGGACGCCATGACGAAGCGCTCATGCGCGTGCGCGAGGCCGAGCTGGAGATCGAGCGCATCCGCAAGGAGGACACCATGCAACTGCAGCGGCTGCAGCTTGCGATGCGCGGCGCCCGCGCGCAGCTGGTTGCCGAGCAGGCGGGAACCGAGCAGGCCCGACGCGCGGTGGATATCACGATGATCCTGTACAAGGAAGGGCGCGCCACACTGCTCGATGTGGAGAACGCGCAGTCGCGTGTGGTGGATGCGCGCCTTGCAGAAAATCGTGCCCGGCTCGAGTTCCTCGACGCGTATGCCGAGATGAAGGCGATCGTCGGAACCGAGTAGGTGCTCATGATTCGGTGCATGGCCGGAGCGCAGAGAACCGTCCAAGCATGTCCCAACATCTCTTGAAGCGATCGTAGCCCGTCGATCATGCCAAACCCCGTCAACGCCGTGAGTGAACCCGCGCACGCCCACATCGGCTCGCTGCTGCGACTCGAAAATGTTCGCAAGGATCTTCGCCTTTCGAAGGAGATCATGCAGACGATCATCCCGAATCTCTCGGTGGAGATCGAACGCGGGCAGTTCGTTGCCGTCACCGGCCCATCCGGCTCCGGCAAGAGCACGCTGCTGTACATGATGGGGGCGCTCGATCAGCCGACATCGGGGCGGATCACGTTCGACGGCGACGAGATCTCGAGCCTGCCGGAGGAGCGGCTGGTCTCGATCCGCAATCGCAAGATCGGTTTCATCTACCAGTTCCACTTCCTTCTGCCGGAGTTCAGTGCGTTGGAGAACGTGACGATGCCGATGCTGGTGGCCGGGATGAAGCGCGCCGACGCGCGTGAGCGGGGCGAGATGCTGCTGGAGCGCGTGGGGCTGAAGGAGAAGATGGCCGGGCGCCCCAATCAGCTT
>CAZJYH010000004.1:8642-9798 GCA_964549365.1 uncultured Alphaproteobacteria bacterium | reverse complement strand
GAGCCCACCGGCTCGCTGGACTCGAGGTCCACGATGCAGGTCTTCGACCTGCTCGCCGAGTTGAATGCGGACGGACAGACGATCATCTACGTGACGCACGACACCGGGCTTGCGGCGCGCGGCGCGCGGCGCATCAACATCGTCGACGGGGCGATCGAATCGGATCTGTACAAAAGCATGCCGACGTTGTAGGCGCAGACGACGGGAGGCCGGCGATTGCGTGCGGCGAGGCAGGAGGCTCGGTATTCCCGTGCGCGGCCGGCAACAATCCCCGGGCGGTCGACCTCGTACACCATCAACTCATTTTGCCGACCATGAAGAGAATTTCGATCGAGGTTCTGCGCAAGCGCGCATCGGTGACGCTGATGCGGTTTCCCCTGGTGATCGCATCCGGGGTGGCGCTGGCCGTCGCGGTCATCGCCGATGTACAGGACCAGCGGTATGTGCTCGCCTTCATACTCGGCATCAGCACGCTGCTTGCCTGCGCGCTCTTCGCGGAGCGCGCGGGCGGCGGGCTGACTGTACGTGTTGTCGCATCGGTGCTCGGCGCGGCGGCGGTGGTCGGCTGGTTCCTGAGCGCCGATGCTCCGCGCTCAGGGTATGCGGATTCGATGCGCTTCGGACTGTACCTGTTCGCCGCGCATCTGCTGGTTGCGTTCGCGCCGTTCACGGGGCGGGGGCGGATCAACGGCTTCTGGCAGTTCAACCGCGTGATCTTCGTTCGAGCGCTCACCGGCGTGCTCTATTCCGGCGTGCTGTACGCCGGGCTGGCGCTCGCAATCGCGGCCGTGGACAAACTCTTCGATACGTCGCTCGGCCCGGAGGCGTACAACGATCTGGCGGTGTTGCTGTTCGGCGTGTTCAACACGTGGTTCTTCCTGGCCGGCGTGCCGGAGCACCCCGAGATGCTCGATGCGGTGGTGGACTACCCGAAGGCGTTGAAGGCGTTCACGCAGTTCGTGTTGCTGCCGCTCGTCATGGTGTATGCGGTCATCCTGTACGCATATGCCGGGAAGATCGTGATCGAGTGGCAGTGGCCTCGCGGATGGGTTTCGGGCCTGGTGCTCGGGTATGCCGTTGCCGGAATCCTTTCGTTCCTTCTGCTGTATCCGATTCGTGAGGGGGAAGGGAACCGCTGGATCAAGGCGTTCGGCTC
>CAZJYH010000004.1:0-8632 GCA_964549365.1 uncultured Alphaproteobacteria bacterium | reverse complement strand
GGTGTTGTTCTTCGCGTTGAAGGTGCGCATCGACGCCTACGGCGTCACCGAGCAGCGGTACTTCGCGCTCGTGCTCGCCGGTTGGCTCGGTGCCCTGGGCATCTATTTCACCGTGCGGCGCGGCGGCAGCATCAAGGTGATCCCTGTATCGCTCGCCCTGTTGGCCGTGCTTTCGTCGGTCGGGCCGTGGAGTGCGTCGGACGTGACGGTGAACGATCAGTTCGCGCGGTTGAAGGAGTTGTTGCGGGGCAGCGGGATGTTGAAGGATGGGCACGTGGTGAAGGCATCCGACACGCTCGGCAATGCGGCCAAGGACCGCATCCGCTCGATCGTGTATTTGCTCGACAGGCGGCAGGAACTACAGATGCTCGGGCCCTTGCTTGCCGAGCGCAAAACGCCGCGTGATCCTGATGAGGCGTTCGTATTGCTGGGGATCTCGTCGGGTCCGGGTTCGTACCGAACCGACCGTGCTGCCGGGCGCCCCGATTTCAGGGGCCACATCAGCCGTACGGACATGGACGTGTTGAATGTGTCGGGCTTCGACGCGGTGATCTACTTCAACCGTTATCCCGACAGCACGAAATGGCATACCGTGTTCGGGCGGTCGTACGGCCTGACGTATTCCGACTCCACCGGCCTGCTCACGATCCACCCTGCGTCGGGGCCTGATCGTGTATTTGCGTTGCGCGATGCCGTGATTCGATTGTGCGACACGTTGAACGCGGCCGGGGAGTTCAGAAGCTGGGCCGACACGAACGCCGTTCAAGACGAGGACGACGTTGTGACTCTGCCGGTTTCGGAGCTGATGATCAGGACGGTCGCGGGCGATCCGGATGTGGTCTGCGTACTGAGCACCGTGACGATCGAACGCAACGGGCGGGATGTGCATCTGGATGCGCTCGCGGCGGAAGTGTTGCTGCGCAAGTGAGCCGCTGGCCAGTTTGGCAGGCGCAGCCCGTGTTCAGCGTACGCCGCGCATCCGTTCAAAGCGCATTCCCAGGCCGGCGATGAGCGCCTTCGCTCGATGCGTCGCACGCTCGATCGCGTGTCCTTCGCCGAGCGCAAGCTTGTGCGCGGTCACCTCGTGCCGCATGCGGCTCATCGCGAACTGGTAGTAGCGCCGTGTGTAGGGGCGTTCGAAGTCGATGTCGCGATCGGTGGAGACGGCCCACTCCGGCACGGAGGTGAGGATGGAGGCGACGTCGTCGAAGAGCGGGGTGCCGGTGATCGGGTACGCGACGGTCACGGTGAAGTGGTCGGGATTGGAGAGCTTCAGGTGCTCGATCGTGTTCAGGATGTCGCGTTCGGTCTCCCCCGGATAGCCGACCATGATGAAGGTCCCGGTCTCGATGCCGTGCCGTTTGCTCAGGTGGATCATCGCGCGCACCTGCTCGACGGTGACACGGCGGTCCATGGCGTCGAGCACCGCCTGCGACCCGCTCTCGGCGCCGATCCAGACACGGAAGCATCCGCTCTCGGCGAGCAGCTCCACGGCGCGTTCGTTCAACCTGTCGGCGCGGGTGATGCACTCGTACGGGATCTGCACGCCGCGCGTCCTCACTTCGGCCGCGAACTCCTCCAGCCATCGATGGTTGATCGTGAAGACATCGTCCACGAACCAGACGGTGTCCGGGTTGTAGCGTTCGCGAATGTGGGCGAGCTCATCGACGACGATCGCCGGTGAGCGCCGCCTGTAGGTTCCGCCGTAGACCGCGCGGCTGCACCAGCGGCACGAGTACGGGCAGCCGCGCATGGTGCTCACCGACACGGCACTTTTCCCATGATGCTCGCGCCACGTGCGCAGATAGCGGTCCAGATCGATCCCCTCGCGCTTCGGCATCGGCAGCGTGTCGATGTTCTTCAACAACGCCCGTTCCGTCGTCCGCACAACGTTCCCCTCCTCGTCGCGAAATGCGATGCCGTTGATGTTGTGGAGCGATATCGGCAACGGTGACCGCCAGCTCTCCAGCAGCTCGCGCATCGTCTCCTCTCCCTCGCCTATCACTACCACGTCTGCGCCGTGCTCCAGAAAGTTCGCGACATGGTGCCGGATTTCCGGGCCGCCCAACACCACCTTCGTGCCGACGAGCTCCGGACTCTCCCGGATGAATCGCACCATCCCGATCACGTTCACCTTGGTCATCAGATTGGTGTAGATGCCGATCACGTCGGGGCGTGTTTTCCGTGCATGCGCCTCGAATGCCTCGCGTGTGGCGAACGTCGTGTCGAAGAGGCGGGCGTCGTGCCCCGACGCCTCCAGATAGCCCGCGATGCTGAGGATGCCGAGCGGAGCATACGGTCGCATGATCGTCTGTTCCTTCGGATCCTCGGCGAGGAAATACGCATGTGTCAGCAGAACGTGCATCTATGTCTCGCGTTATCCGGGCAACGAGGGGAAGGCCATGTTCAATTTCTCGAGCGTGCGAACCACGGTGTCGAGCGCCGCGTAGTTGCGGAACCATTTCACGTCGGCGGGGATGATGTACCACGGCGCCCAGGAGGTGTTGGTGGCCTCCACCATCTGCTCGAACGCTCCCATGTAATCGTTCCAGTAGCGTCGCTCCACGAGGTCCTGCCGCGAGAACTTCCAGTGCTTGCGCGGATCTCGCAGGCGTTCCTCCAGGCGCTGCTCCTGCTCGTCGCTCGAGATGTGCAGGAGGAATTTCACGACCACCGTCCCGTTCTCGGCCAGCATCCGTTCGAACTGGTTGATCTGGCGATAACGCTGGCGGAACAGTCGTTTCTGCTTCAGCAGTTCATCGGGAAGGTTCTGCCGCAACAGCAGCTCGGGATGCACCTTCACGGCGGTGACCTCCTCGTAGTGCGAGCGGTTGAAGATGGCGATCTCGCCGCGCCCCGGCATCGCCCGGTGCACGCGCCAGAGATAGTCGTGGTCCAGCTCTTCCTCCGACGGCTGTTTGAACGAATAGACCTTTGTTCCCTGGGGATTCAATCCGCCGGCGATGTGATGCACCAGGCCGTCCTTGCCGCTGGCGTCGATCCCCTGCAGGATGATCACCAGCGCACGTTTGTTCTCGGCGTACATCAGGTAGTGCAGATCGTACAGGCGTTTCATGATCCGCTCGGAGCGCTGAGCGATCTCGTCGTGATCGGCGATGCGGCCGGTCGATGCCGGGTTGATGCGCGAAAGGCGCACGTTCTTTGGTGCCGGTTGCAGGACTGCGGGCATGGTTCTACTCGATTGCTTGAAAGTGCAGCATCACATGATCGCCCATTCGATTGAACGGGGCCACCGCCGAAAGGAGATCCTCCAGCGGGTAGAGGCGGCGAAAGGCGCGCTCGTGGCGGCCGAAGAAATCGCGCATCAACGTCGGCGGCGTCACGAGCCCGACGGCCTCGACATGGCGCAGGTGAAAGGCGGGGGCGAACGCCGAGCAGACGTCGTGGATCGGATGGAACCACGTGTGTACCGTTGCGCCGTCGCCGATGTGTGCGCCGACGCCCGCGCGGCCGAACCGTTGGAATGCCCTGCCGACACGGCCGCGCACCAGGTTCGCGGCGATCTCCATCGCGCAGACCGGATTCATGTACACGAGAACGACATGTCCGCCGGGCACAAGGTGTCGGGCCATGCGCGCGGGCAGCGGCGCGATATCGTGCACGCAGTTGATACCGTCGAAGTCGGAGAAGATGAGATCGAATCGTTCCTGTCCGCCGATTGTCTCGCCGGGCGTGCCGAGCGCCTCGATTGCCAGCAGGCGGGCCCGGCATCGATCCTCGACGCCGGCTTGGCGCGCCTTCGCGGCCGCCACCGCGACCATCTCGGCGGAGATGTCGGTGGCGAGCACCTCGGCGGAGCGCTGCGCCAGCCAGACCGCGTCCTCACCGGTCCCGCAATTCAATTCGAGCACGCGGAACTCCGGCCGCATGATGCGTTCCAGATACCGATGCACAACGGCGCGCTGGCGTCGGCCCAGCGGTGTCCGGGTGAACACCTGGTCGTAATCGCGAGCGACCGCGTCGAACGGAGCGACTATGGGATTCGGCGAACTCATGCGCGGGGGGCAGAAAGTTGCTCGCGCCGGATCAGGTAGAAATCGGGGACGACGGGCATGGCACAAGATAGTGCGCCGAGGCATGCCCGGCACCCCAACAAACGGGGAATCCGTGGCGCTGGAAATAGTTTTGAGCCGGGGGGAAAGTGTAACTTCGGGATGACCAGAGTGTTCCACCCCCGTTGCTGATTGAACGACATGGCGAGCAACTACTCCCGACATACCGATGAGGAGTTGTTCTCTCTGATGAGCGGAGGGGACAAGCAGGCATTTGTCGAGCTATACACAAGGTATCGCTCGCGAATCTACGCGTATGCGCTGCGCATGCTCGGCGATCGCGACAGGGCGAACGACGTGTTTCAGGAGACGTTCACGCGCATCTACCATCGCTGCCGCAAGGAGGAGCGATTGATGAGCAACGTTTCGGCCTACATCTTCACCAGCGCGCGCAACATCTGCCTGAACATGATCCGCAACAACAAGCCGACCGCCGCCGTGGAGGATTATCACGAGATCGTGTTCCAGCCGAGCCATGAGAATGTGGAGCTGGCGGAACTGGTGAAGCGGTCGCTGGAACTGCTGCCGCAGCATCATCGTGAGGTGTTTGTGCTGCGCGAGTACAACGGCCTGAGCTATCAGGAGATCTCGGAGATCACCGGCCAGAGCCTGGCCGCCGTCAAGGTGCATATATACCGGGCAAAGGAGCGGCTCCGCAAGATCCTCTCCCCGTACCTGGAGGAAGTGTGACCGCCTGTTGAACGACAGCCGTCCGTCGGATTGTGTGCCGGCAATCTGAGCGACGCTATCGGGTGAGTGCGATGAGCGCGCTCCTCGCGTGTACGGCAACTGTGCGGCGCCGTGCGCGATGTTGTTCAACAGTACGGTTCAACAGGTTGATGGATAGATGTAACCAAAGCTCGAACGTATTTCTTTCTCTCTCTGCAAGAGGCAGACTGGACCATGATACAGAGCGAACAGATTCTTGAATACATCGACGGCCAGCTCGACACCGAGTCGGAGCAGGAGCTGTTCGATGCGCTGTCGCGACAGTCGGAGCTGCGCTCCGTCCTGCGGCAGTTTATCAGCATCGGTCAGGCGGTACACGCCGATCGTGAGGCCTACACGCCTCCGGCCGATGTTGAGCGCACGCTCATGGCCGGTCTCGGCATTGCCGCGAGCGAGCTTGGTTATGCCTCCACGACCTCCACGCTGCTGGCGAGACTCGGCGCCGCGATGGGTGGAAAGTTGTGGGGCATCGTTGATGCGTTCGTGCTCGGTTCGGTGTTGACGGCGATCCTGTTGTACGCCGGCGGCGGCGCTTCCACCGATGGCGGGCGCGGCAGTTCGGCGATGAACACGGCAGATGCCTCGCGTCCCCGCACAGAGCTCGTCAACGGAACGAACATCAGCAGCGCAAACCGCAACGGATCGATCGCGAGCGGCCCCAACGCCGGCGCGCCGGTGGGTGCCTCGGCCACGAACTCCGCTTCCGGTGGCGATGATCGTCAGATTGTTTCTTCGACCTCGAACACCGGTGCGTCGAACACCGGTACGCCGAGCTCGGACGCCTCGGGCATGAACTCCGGAGCATCGAATTCCGCGACCTTCAGCGCGACGCACTCGGATGCGAACGGAACGAGCAACGCGACGGTCCGGAACAACACCGATGTTCGTTCGGGACGTGACGGCGCCGTTTCGTCGGATGCACGCGATGCAGGAAGCAATTCCAGCGGTATCGCGCGCAGCAACTCGCGCGCCGATCGTACGGCGCGGACGCCGCGCACGTCGGATCGATCGGGCCGAATCGGCTCCACGGAGAGCAACGGTGCCGACAGCGAGATCTCGGTTCGGCGGAGCTCGACCACGAGCAGCGACCGCGAGGGGGGGGTGAATCCGGATGCCGCAACTCCGACGAGCACGCGCATCGATGCGGTGATCGTCCCCGCAACGATCGCTTCGGTGCGGATGCGTGCCGACGGATCGCGTGTGGATCCGGTGGTCTCCGTGCGGACGACGGATGCCGTGGTCTCACAGACGTTGCGCGAGCGGCTCAACTCCAGCGATCCGCTGAACGGATTGGAGGAGGAGCGTACCAACGGTTCGGTGGTCGGTGAAGCGCGCCTGCAGTATGGCGGCGCCATCAGCCCGAGCAAGGTGCGAGCCGGCACGGCCTCCGGCCACGAGGCGTTCGCTGTGGGTGGATACTGGCAGTTCACGCCGGCGCTCGCACTCGGCCTGGAGGGAGGACAGGAGAGCTACGATCAGACGCTGCGCCGCGTTCAGGGCGATACGCTGCAGATCGATCAGCGGCCGTCGTATATCTGGGGCGGGGTTGGGCTTCGCTACTATCTGCCGCAGGTTGCGATCGGCGATCTGCATCCGTTTGCACAGACGACGATCGGCGGCACGTCCGCCGGCCCGCTGGTGCGGCTGCGCATGGGGGGCGAACTGAAGATGTTCGGGCCGCTCAGCGCAAACGCGAGCGCCGAGCTTTCATCGTTGATCTACACGTTCGACGGCCAGCGTTTCACCTCCGCCAGATGGGGGCTGACGTTCGGTATGGCGTATTCATTCAACTATTGACACGTCAGTGAGACGCACGCAGGGAAGTTCGATGCAACGCGGCCGGCGCCTCTGCTCGGCGGTTCTTCGGTTCCGATGGGAACTGGGGGCGCTGCTGCTGGTGCTGGTGCTCGGCGCATGCTCCGATGTGGGCGTCGATCCGAACACGGCCAACATCACGCACCGCCCGAAGGATACGCTGATCCTGATCGATACGTCGGTGGTCCACGATACCACGGTGCACGTCGACACGATCTACTCCAACGGCGATACTCTCTACGAGCGTGACACGCTGGTGGAGGTACGGACGGTGATCCGCACCGTGCGCGTGGTGGTGGTCGATACCGTGAGGGTTCCCGTACTCGATACCCTGCGCGACACGCTCCACGATACGATCCGACTGGTGAGCCCGGAGCTGCGGCGTGAGGGAATGCTCTATCGCATCCTGCACAAACCGGGCCAGCAGATCGTTGCCGACTCGGCGCCCGTCAAGTTCGATGATCTGACGCGTTTCAATGTGGTGATCCGCTCCGGCGTGGTGACGAGCATTCAGCTACGGATGATCGGGCGCGTGGCAACGCTCGCCCCGGACGATACGGCCAAGTGGGGTGTGTCCGCGTCATGGTTCTATCTCTTCGTGCCGACAACCGAACTGGCGGGCGGCCAGGCGGCGCGCGATCTCGTCGCGGATCCGCGCGCGAGCAGCGAGGCGGGGATGGCGATCATTCCGCGCGCGCCGTGGATGCCGCTATGGCTTACCACCAAGCCGCCGGCGTCGGACGCCAACAGGTTCACGGTGACCCGCGTCGATGCGGCGGCCCGCCGGGTGTATTGCAATGCGCGCGCGCGCTTCGACAAGTTCGATGCGGCCGTGGACTCGCTCGCTTTCTGGTTCGCGTACTGACGCGCATCGAAGGGGCGACCATTTTGGAGACGTGCCTACCGTGTCGCATAGGCCCGCCTTCGATATGAGAGGGAGAAGCGAAAGCCTCTCCCTCTTTGTATATTGTCCCCGCGATTCTCTCTCCACCGTTTCCACATTTTCCAACATGCCATGAACGAGACCGAGCACGACCGCCCCGTGCGCGACTGCCTTGTGGCCGTGGTCAACAGCGACGAGGACTTGCAGCGATTCACCGAGGAGGGGACGTATCGCATACCGGCCCGCGCCGTCGGGCGTTCGCTCTCGCGCGCCGGATTGTACGAGGCGCGCGTGCTGGCGCTGTATCAGACCGCATCCATCGCCTCCGGGCTGCCGAGCGCGATAGAGGTGTGGGGAGACATCGAACATTGCGAGCTGCTCCCACGCCGTGAGATCGTGCCGGAGCAGCGGGATCATCCCGCGGCCGATGAGCTGTATTATCGAATCCGGGTGCGCGACAGCCATCGGTTCGGGGCACCGATTCTCAGTCGCGCGCCGCGGCGTCTGCTGTTCCTTCGCACCACCCGCGAACGGTTGTACAATGCCGCGGATATCACCGATCTGGTGGTGGGGACGGCGGAAGAGGAGCGGCTGTGGCGCGCGCTTCACGAGCGGGTTGACGGGGCCGAGCGGAAGATGCTCGTGCGGGTGGAAGGGATGGTGATGGAGGTCGATTTTGCGTTCGTATGCAACGGCCAGACCGTGGGGGTGAACTGCCGGTCCGACGTTCCCACGATGTACGAGGAGTCGAACATCCCGAACGCGTGGCGCGTTCTTCGGTTCTCGCCGGTGCAGCTGCGAGAAGGGTTCGCCGAGTGTCTGCGCGAGATCGAACAGCTTGTGCTGGAGCCGCGGAATCTTCCCGGTTGATGCCGCGCCGCCTGTTCCGTGGGTCCCGCGGTCGGATCGAGGGGCGTCGAGCATCGTTCAATCTCCGAGCATCGTTCAATCTCGACGGCGCTTCAGCGCGGCGCCCCGGCTTCGCCCCCATCGGATCAGGCGATCGTAGACGCCGTTCGGAAGAATCTGCAGAAAGCGGATCGCGAGCGACATGCCGAGCGGGAATCGGTACTCCGAACGCCCCTTGTCGACGGCGCGAGCGATGCGCAGTGCCGCCTGCTCCGGCTCCATG
>CAZJYH010000003.1:17458-28161 GCA_964549365.1 uncultured Alphaproteobacteria bacterium | reverse complement strand
CCTGCATGGCGATGTCGGCGTAGATGTTTATCGCTACGACGAGACCAACATCGGCGCGATGGAGAAGAGCCCGGTTGACTACATGGTCGGCCTGGTACGGATGATGAACCTGGCCAACGTCCCGGACATGGACGCGCAGGCCACCGGCCGCGGCGCGAACGATCTTGCGAACCGCTGCGCCAACCTCGGCATGCAGTTGTTCGATCCACCCAACGTGAAGGGCTGGCCCGGCGGGCGCACATGGGTGAGCACGTCCACGCTTCCGGTGCGGCAGAAGTTCGGCATCGATGTCGCCAACGGCGCGTTGAAGGTGCGCGGCACCACGGTCTACGCATTCGATCCGCTCGTCTTCGGCAAGCTGTTCCCCAACGTCGCGGACATCCACAAGCTGGCCGATGAGATGGCGCTGTTCCTGCTGAACACGGCTCCGTCTGAAAAGGAGAAGGCCACGCTCTACAACACGCTGCTCGACGGCGGCGTGGACTACGAGTGGGACATCAACGATCCCGACCAGAACCCCGGGAACCGCATCAAGAAGTACCTGGTGGCGCTGTTCCAGCTGGCGAAGTTCCAATTGACCTGATCCCGTGCCGGGCGCGCCGGAGCGCGCGCACCGCATGCTCTTCGAACAATCATCAAGCGAGATAGAACGATGAAGCGCAGAACATTCATACAGCGGCTGGCCAGCACCGGGATCGTGTTGCCGATAGCGATGGGATTCCCTCGCATGCGGGCCTTTGCCAAGTCACCGGCCGGGTCGCCCTTCATGCGACTGGCGGCCTCGACGAACGATCACGTCATGATCATGATACGGATGGCCGGCGGCAACGACGGCCTGAACACGGTGGTGCCGTATCAGAATCAGGCGTACTACGACGCGCGCAACGGCGACAGCCTTGCGATCGCCGCCGACACGGTGGCGAAGATCCCGGGGAACGATCGTCTGGGCCTGCACCCGGCGCTCGCGCCGCTGCTCCCCCTGTACACCGAGGGGAAGATGAGCATCGTGCAGAACGTCGGCTACCCGAATCAGAATCTGTCGCACTTCCGCTCGACGGACATCTGGCTCTCCGGTTCCGACTGGAACGTGTACGACAACGCCGGGTGGTACGCGAAGTATCTCGAGGAGGTGTACCCGAACTATCCGGCCGAGCTCCCGCGCGATCCGTTCGCGATCGAGCTGGGGACCTTCCTCAGCACCACGCTCATCGGCGAGCACAACAACATGGGCGTCGCCGTCGCCGATCTCTCCTACATCCCCGGTCAGCCGGACCCGGATCCGGTGCGCGCGACGCATGCCGGCGATGAGGAGGCGTACGTTCGCGAGATCGCCAAGCAGTCCAACATCTTCTCCAACTCCATCATCGCGGCCGGCACACGCCAGCTGACCAACAAGGTCACCTACCCGGCCGGGAACGTGCTCGGCACCGGCCTGGCGGGCATCGCGCGGTTGATCGCCGGCGGGCTGGCCACGCAGATGTACATCGTGAACGTGGGCGGCTACGACACGCACTCCAACCAGTTGGCCACGCAGCAGACGCTGCACAAGACGCTGGCCGATGCGGTGCTCGCGTTCCAGCGCGATCTGGAGGCGTTCGGGTTGGACAAGCGCGTGTCGGTGATGACGATCAGCGAGTTCGGGCGCCGCGTGGTCTCCAACGGAACCGGCACCGACCACGGCTCGGCGGCACCGCTCTTCGTCTTCGGCACCGGCGTCATCGGCGGCATGCTCGGCAACGAGCCGAACCTCTCCGATCTCGAAGGGCCCGGAAACCTGAAGATGCAGTACGACTTCCGTCAGATCTACGCCTCGGTGCTCGGGCAGTGGTACGGCGCCGACGAGGGCTTGATCGCGCCGAACGCGCTGCCGAGGCACTTCGATCAGCTCCCGATCTTCGAGGTGAGCGCCTCCGGTGTGAACGCTCCGATGGCCGACGCCGCGCTGCAACTCGGGCAGAACTTCCCGAACCCCGCCAACTCTCGCACGACGATCCCGCTGGACGGCATCCTGAACGGCGACGGGCGCCTGACCGTGTACAACGCGGAAGGCCGGGCGGTGCTTGCGCAGGCGGTGGCATCGGGGACGCGCTCGGTGGAGATCCCGACTGCGGGGATGGCCTCCGGCACGTACATCTACGAACTCAGTTCCGGCGGCGCGCGCCGCTCGAAGACGATGCAGGTGCAACACTGACGTAGCGGTTGAATTACCGCATGCTCCATGATCCCGGCCCGGTACGTGCAATGCATGTGCCGGGCCGGTGTGTTACCGTCCGCCAGTGCCGCTCGTGTCCGGCCCGTAGACCGTGATGCGCGAGCGCTCCAGGCCGATGAAGGATTCGGAATTGACACGCGGTTGCCGGCGGCATATATTCGCGTCACTCAAGTTCATCATCAGCCGATTTTACTTCTATCAATTACGGAGCAATATCATGGGTTGCAATTGCAGTGGTTCGGAGAACATCACCAATTGGATCGACTGGCAGAATCAACAACCGCAGAATCCGCTCGATCTCATCGCCCGCGTCAAGATCGGTGGGGCTGTCGGATCCTATATCAACAGCACCACATTCAGCACTTCGACCGGCACCATCATCACGAACCCATTTGTCTACAACGGCACTCCGACATGCTCGGCCCTCGGGACGGATAACCTTCAGCGAGTGGCGGACGCTGACCAGTGGAATTTTTCGCACCTGACGCGAAACTCGAGTGCGACGCTTGCGCCGCCGCTGACCAAGGTGATCTTCCTGCGCGGAGGGACCAATTGGGAGATGAGCATCCCGATCAACTTCGGTGGTGCGACGTACAACGATCTCCAACTGAGCTTTCGCGACAATGCCGGCACCCGTGGGGATTTCGCCGGCACCGTTCCGGCAATCACTTTTCAGGGCCTCTTCACCGGATCGCAGACGCTGGCCGTAACGCTCAAGAGTTTCGGTCGCGTCTCGATGGGGCTACGGGCGATCGATCTGTCGGCCAACTGGAGCATGTTCGAGATGGAATGGATCATAGTTCGATGACCTGCGTCTAAGGTTGCAAGTTTCCGAATCGAGTATTGACTCGTCGGATGTAGTATGTGTTCCTCACGTGTGTCGTATGTCCTGAATCATGTGTCAAAACCAACGATCATGAGCATATTCAAGGGTTTTAACTTCGGTCCGACGCTTGGGCCGATCGGCGACGGCCTGCCGGGCCAACGACAGGGGCGCTGGGTTCGGAGTCGTCGCTACGATGATGCCGGGGCAACCCCGTTGCGTGGCGGTCTCTGGGTTACGGAGTTGGGATGGATCGATGATCCGGATCCACTACGTGATCCAAGCCCGATCGGTGGAGGTGAGGGAGGCGGGAGCGGGGGAGGATTCAGGGATCCTGATCCAGACCCGGATCCGCCGTTGGAATGCCCGAAGTGGACCATGAGGCTTGGAACGGGTGCAACGAAGGTGCCCCGTTGCTCGACGGAATGGCAGAACTTGATCCTGTCGGTGTTTAAGGAGCTTCAACGCAGCGTCGCATGGTTGAACTATCTTGCCCAGTTCGGAGGTGGAAGTCTGCTTCAATGCGTCCGAAGCAATAGCTTGTGTGATTTTGAGTTTGATTGCGAATCGAGGCAGCTTGACTATCAACAACGAACTCCGTTGGAGATTGCCGAGAACAAACTCAAACGAAACTACTATAAGCTTGGAACCGACGTTTACGATAGCTACCCTCAGGCTGCGCACGGCCTCGTCCTTATCCAACTTATTTATGCCATACTGCGCTCGTGTGACGTTTCGGAGCTTGAAGCGAAAATCATGGCTGATGCTGCTCCTGTCGACGGTGCCCTGCTAATCGTTGTGGATCGGAGTGAAGTTTTGAGATTGCTGTCTGAAGGGATGAATAACAAAGTATGGCACGATGATTACGTTGATGACTCGTCTGGACGGAGGCGGCATGTTTATTATGGCCAATTCCTTTGGTATGATCCAGAGTCGGGAGAATGTGGACCATACCCCCTTATTGATATTGTGTTTCCGACAAGCGTCGGGTTCAAGCGGCAATGGAAGATTTTTTGAGTCGCGGCGCGTCGTATAGCTTCATACAAAACGAATGCCGATTCATGGGTACGTACATTACAGAGCGGTGTCGCGTTTCCGCTTGCACCATGGCCATGATCGTGGTGACGTTTTTGGTTTGCCATCGAGTTGCCTTCGCACAATCCCGCTCTCCGCAACGTCCAGCCGTCATGCCGGTAGTGACGGCCGACACACTTGACCCATTACCCGCGTGGGATTGGCAGGAGGCGTTTCGGCTGATCGTGCCGATGGCAAGAAGGGCGGCATGGTCGGCGCTCGATCGTCGTATGGCGGACAGTCTTGCGGTCGTGCTGACGGGAGATGAGATGGCAACAGCGTGGAGGGTTCACCCCGATCAATATCCGCACGACGACGATCCTCGTGTGCTCGCATGGCGAACGCTCGAAACGCATGGTGGTGACGTCGAGCGACCTCCGATGCGCGAGGCTCTTGTGGCGGTCGGCGTGCGTGACTTCCTCGGGCGCCGTGGGTGGATGTTGGTACTGCTCGATGCGGATCCGGGCTGGGGATTGAAGTCGGAGTACAAGTGGGAGCTAGGGTATCCACACTCCGATCGCTTCTCTTCCGAAAGCATCGCGATCGACACCGTCCGAATGGAGATCCGAATGGTTCCGAAGAATGTGCATCGCCACTATGAATACGTATACGAGCCGACTACTCCGACCAACGCATCCATCGCCGACTTTATCGCCACGATCGACACCGTCCGTCTCGAGCAGCAATCATCGCTCTCCGGCTTTTTCGTGTCGCCTGCTCATGCATCGGTCTACACGACTCTGTATTTCAAGGACGGCGCCGTTCGCGTCAACACGTGGAAGTATGTGACGGGGGAAGCACCGACGGTCTTCTTCCCCAACGGGAAATAGCGCCCCCTACCGTCCGTCAGTGCCGCTCGTGTCCGGCCCGTAGACCGTGATGCGCGAGCGCTCCAGGCCGACGAAGCGATCGCCGATGATGTGCATGGCGTGGGGATCGCCCTCGAAGGACTCGGTGCGGTCCTCGTGCCCCGGCGAGAGGTGAATCACCGCCGCGTCCACCACCGACTGCTCCGGCCGTTTGGCGAGCACCAGCAGCACGTTGCCGTCCACGGCGATCGAGCGGATCTCGTCGTGCGTCGTGGAGACCATGTGCGTCACGTAGGCCCCGAACGGATCGAACCGCAGCACCGCGCCGCCGTCGAGCACGTAGATATTGTCGTCGTCGTCCACCTCCACCGCGCTCGGATCCACCAGACGTCCCACGCCGGCGTTTCCGTCGCCGATGACGCGCACGGCCTGCCCGGCCGCGTTCACCTTCACCACGCGATGATTCTCGCCGTCGACCACCAGCAGCTCGCCCCCGCGCGTGGCCGCCACGTCGCGCGGATAGCCGAAGCGCTTCGCGGGATCGGGGTCGTCGTGCGAGGAGATGATCGCCACCAGATCGAGCGTCCTGTTGAAGCGGAGCACGCGGTGGTTGTTGTGATCGGCCACGTAGACGTCGTTCCCCTGCCGGGCGCAGACGCCGCACGGGCCGTCGAACTGCAGATCACCGGAGCCGAACCCGCTCACCGCCGCGATCGAATCGCCGGCCGGCGAGAGCTTCACCAGCGCGTTGGCGTGGCGATCCACCACATACAGGTTCCCCTGGATGTCGTAGTCGAAATCGGCTGCGCCGGTGAACCGGCCGAATGTGAGGAGGATGATCAGCGGAAGAAGCATGTCCATGCGCCCGTGGATAATGAGCTGTGCGGATGCGGGCGCCTCAGCGACCGCCGGGGTTCGTCGGACGGATGTCCATCTCGCGGATGAGCGCACGTTCCGGCAACTGCAGTGCGAGCATCACCGCGGCGGCCACATCCTCCGGCTGCAGGATGCGGTCACGATTCGGCGCCGTCGTGTGCGCCTCGTCGAAGAAGGGGGTGTCCACCGAGCCGGGGCAGAGCGTGACGACGCGCACGTTGTGGGCGCGGGCCTCGTGGAACGCGGACTCGGTCAGGCCCATCAGCCCGAACTTGCTTGCGCAGTAGGCGCCGCCCCCGGCGAAGCCGTGCCGGCCGGCAACCGAACTGATCGTCACCACCGTGCCGCGAGCGCGTGCGTACATGTGGGGAAGCACATGCTTCATCATCAGGAACGTGCCGCGCAGATTCGTGCGGAGCACCGCGTCGAACTCATCGGTCCCGATCTCCGTCAGCGATTTGAACAGGCCGAACCCGGCGTTGTTCACCAGGGCGTCGATCGTGCCGAACCGTTCGTGGGCCCGCTCGACCAGCGAGCGGACATCCTCCTCGCTTCCGACATCCGTCGCCACGGCGATCGCCTCGGCTCCCGTGCCGAGTGAGGCGATGACGCCTTCGAGTTTCGCGGCATTTCGTGCGGCGAGCACGAGGCGCACACCCGCCCCCGCGAGGGCATGCGCGATCGCGGCCCCGATGCCGGAGCTCGCCCCCGTGATGATCGCCGATGTCCCGTGGAGTTCGCTCATTCCCGATTCATGTTCCGTTTGCAGGGATGCCGTTGCGCTTCGGCACCGTTGAAGTTAGACCGTCGTGCGCAACGCCACAAGCACGGAGCGCCGCTTGTGATGCCTCGGATCGAGTCCGGCGTTCGATCCCAGCGAACGAGACGATCCTCGATTGTCGTCCCCGCGTGGGCGCGGACCCACGGGCATGCCGCGTGGATGCGCTTCGCCGCTCTTCGAGTCCCGCTTTCGCGCGAGTTGACTTTCACCCCCGCGCGCCGTTATTTGCGCTCTGCCTCCACACGTGCTCCCCTCCCCAAACCGATGATGTGCCATGCACGTTCGCATGCTTGCCGCCATGTTGCCGGCGTTTCTCGCCGTCGCTCCGTGCGCGGCGCAGGTGGTGATCAACGAGTTCATGTACGCCCCGGAGAGCCCGGAGCCGGAGTGGGTGGAGCTGTTCAACGCCGGCACCGGTGCGGTGGAACTGCTCGGCTGGGCGATCGGCGACGGCAACACGCGGGGGCGTCTGCCGGCACAGCGCATTGCGCCGGGAGGCTTCGTCGTGGTGACGCGCGACAGCGCCGGGTTGCGTGAGGCGCGCGGCGTGCGCGGCGTCGTGCTCGCCGCGGCGCTCCCAGCGTTCAACAACGCCGGCGATCGCGTCGTGCTGTACGATTCCTCCGGCGTTGCCGTCGACTCGCTGGAGTACGGCCCCGAGTGGGGCGGGGGAGATGGGCGATCGCTCGAGCGCAGACTGTACACGTTCCCGGCGGCGCAGGATACGTCGTGGGGGGTGTGCACGAGCGCTGCGGGCGCCACGCCGGCGCGAAAGAACTCGGTGACGCCCTCCGGATTCGACGTCGCGATCGAGGCGGTCCGGTTCGAGTCCGCCACCGCGCGAGCGCTGCTGCTGGTGCGCAACGTCGGCACGCTTCGCTCGGCGCGGGCCTTGGTGATACTCTACCATGATGCCGACGACGACGGCAACGGCGATCGCGGCGAGGCGCTGGACAGCGCCGAGATCCCGCCGCTCGAGCCGGGCGACTCGGCGGTGCGGGCGCTCGTCTGGCGCCGTGCGCTGAAGGTGGAAGGGGAGCCGGGGATCGCCGAGGTTCTGATGCAGGCCGACGAGCGGTCCGGGAACAACACGGCGGAGTTCACGGCGTTCGCCACGGAGGCGAGCGGCGATGTGGTGATCAACGAGATCATGTTCGATCCGCTTCCGGTGGGGGCACGTGCGGGGGCCGAGTACGTGGAGTTGCGCAACCTGCGAGCCGATGCCGTCGACGTCTCGGGCTGGAGGATCTACGACGCCACGTTGCGCGCAAAGGCCACGGTGCCGAAACGCACGCCGCCGATCGCCTCCGGTGCGTGCCTGCTGCTCGCCTCGGACACAACCGTTTACCAACGCTTCGGCCGACTGCGCGACTCGACGAACGTGCTGGCGTTCGGCACGGCGACCTTCGCGCTGAACGCCGACGAGGATGACGTGGTGCTGCGCGATCGCGGTGGGAACATGGTGGACTCCGTGCATTACCGCGGCGACTGGCATCGCCCGGACATGGGGGAGCTGAAGGGGGTGGCGCTGGAACGGATCTCCGGGACCGCTCCCTCGAACGATCGCCGCAACTGGTCCAGCTCCGCGGCGGCCGACGGAGGAACGCCCGGGACACCGAACACGCTGGAGATCCCCGTGCGGGCCGCCGCGGCCGAGCTGACGCTTTCGCCGCGCACGCTCTCCCCCGACGGCGACGGGCACGAGGATTTCACCCGCGTCCTGTATCGGCTCCCGGTTCCCGGCGCGCGGATCGTTGCCGTCGTCTATGACCGCGACGCCCGGCCGGTGCGGCTTCTGGCGTCCAACGAGCCGGCGGCCCCGTCGGGCGAGCTGATCTTCGACGGCCGTGATGATGCAGGCCGGGCGCTGCCGGTGGGGCTGTATGTTGTGGTGCTGGAGGCGTACGACGACGCTTCGTCCCGATTGATGCGTGCCCGTGCGACGCTGGTGATCGCCCGGCGGCTGTGACGAAACGTTCGCCCGCAGGGATTCGGTGAGATATGGTCTTGGTGATGAGGGGAGGTTCTCCGTAGATTAGAAGCCTTTCAACAAAGCGACATCTCATTCTGACAGGTGCGTCATGTTCTGGATAGTTGTTCCGATTGCCATTCTTCTGTCGGTGGTTCTCATCGTCATCGTTCTGCTGCAGCCCAGCAAGGGGGGCGGCATGAGCGGTGCGTTCGGCTCGCTCGGATCCACGCTCGGCTCCACGTTCGGTTCGCGCCGCACACTGGACTTCCTCGCGAAGGGGACCACCTGGGTGGCGGGGGCTCTGGGCTTCATCTGCCTGATGGCCAATTTCCTGTTGGGCACCTCGACGCCCAGCACTGACGATCCGAACCGTCTCTCCACCGAAGGGAAGGCTGCAACGTCGAGCCAGCAGGCCCCGATGACCCCCCCGGCCGCACCGGGTGCTCCGAAGGGCGGCGCCGCCGCTCCGCAGAGCGCTCCTGCGGCAGCCCCTCAGGGTGGTGCAACTCCGCAGAGTGCCCCGGCCGCAGCGCCGAAGGGTACGCCCGCTCCTGCTCCGGCCGGCGGCAAGTAGAACGCCCCGATTCGGATAGAATAACGGAAGCCGTTTCGTGCGAACCCGCGCGAAGCGGCTTCTGCATTTCCGGTCGTTCGTCGTCGTGGCGGGCGTACCGACGAACGGCGCACCGCGTTGCGCTATCCCAGCGCACCGTCCAGCGCCCGGCCGCCCAGCAGATGGACGTGGAGATGATAGACCACCTGCCCGCCGTCGGCATTGCAGTTCACCGCCAACCGATACCCGCCCTCGCTGATCCCCTCGCTTCGTGCGATCTGCGCGGCCACAACGATCATGTGCCCGACGAGCGTCTCGTGCTCGGCCGTCAGATCGTTCGCCGTCGCGATCTCGATCTTCGGGATGATGAGGATGTGCGTCGGCGCCTGCGGTGCGATGTCGCGGAAGGCGAGCACCTGGTCATCCTCGTACACGATCGTCGCGGGAATCTCGCGGCGAATGATTTTGGAGAAGATCGTTTCGGCCATGTTCTGTATCCTGGAGTTGGGATTCGGCGCGTTCAACGGAGCAAGTTAGGGCAACTAAATACCTGAGGGGACCGAGTGGCGCCAATGCAGCATGCGGGCGATGACGTTGCATCGGCCGACAACGTCTCTGCTTCCGGGCTCACCGTTGTGCGTTCCTCCACTTTGGCAAAGGGGAGGTCAGGAGGGGTTCGCCGCTCGGCTCTCACGCTCCGGCACTGCTGCCACGTGCAGAGTGCCGAGAACCGAGTACCAAGCTCAAAATTCCATGCCGGAAGGGTCGCGCGCATGAGCGCTCACGAGAACGCCTACCCTCCCACGAACGGGTTCGACGCGCGCTCCTCGCCGATCGTGGTGGCCGGACCGTGCCCGGGATAGACGCGGACGTCGTCCGGGAGCACGAGCAGGCGATCGCGGATCGAGCGCGCCAGCGTATCCCAGTCGCCGCCGGGGAGATCGGTGCGGCCGACGGAGCCGGCGAACAACGTGTCGCCGGCGAAGAGGAGCCCGTTCGCCTCGTCGTAGAGGCAGATGCCTCCCTCGGTGTGCCCCGGCGTGTGGATGGCCTTGAAGCGGAGCGTGCCGTGCCCCACGACGTCGCCGTCGTGCACGTAACGGTCGGGGGCGGCCGGGGCGATCGTGAACGGCAGCTTCCAGATCGTGTGCTGCATCGGCGCCAGCATCCGATACTCGTCGTTCGGATGCACGTACACCAGCATCTCCGGATATCGATCCTTCAAGGCGGCCGCGTCGCCGGTGTGATCCCAGTGCGTGTGCGTCAGGATCAGCGCCCCGGGCACGACCCCCTCGGTCTCTGCGGCGCGCACGATGGCCTCGGCCGATTCCAGCGGCGCATCGATGATCACCGCGTCCTTCGTCTCGGCGTCCACCACCAGGTACGCGTATGTCGCCACGGGTCCTGCTTCAAACGAATGAATGTTCAGCATCGAGTGATCTCAAGTGTTGTGCTTGCGGTCGGGTACCCGATCCGCACTATTGCGGCGAGCAGCGGGCCGTCCCGAGGGGTCGGGGTATTCGACGAGTCGCGAGGACATCCGCATGCCCCCTCTCCGTGTTGTGCCGACGAGCAATACGTCGACGGATGTATGGCGTGCAGG
>CAZJYH010000003.1:0-17358 GCA_964549365.1 uncultured Alphaproteobacteria bacterium | reverse complement strand
CAGTATGCGCAGGCTGAAACGCGCAGGCAGTATGCGCAGGCTGAAACGCGCAGGCAGTATGCGCAGGCTGAAACGCGCAGGCTGAAACGCGCAGGCTGAAGACCTGCGCCTACTGCCTTCAGCCTTCTCCCTGCATTCTTCCCACCACTCGGGCCAGGGCCGCGGCGGCGGAACGTACGTCCTCATCGGTGGTGTAACGGCTCATGGAGAATCGGACGGCGGCTTTCGCCTGCGCGGGCGGCAGCCCCATCGCGGCGAGGACATGGCTCGGTTGCAGGCTTCCGGACGTGCACGCCGACCCGTTCGAGACGGCCACGCCCTCCAGATCCATTCCCACGATCAGCGCCTCACCGTCGAGCCGTGCGGCGTCGGCGAACGTCACGTTGAGGATGTTCGGGAGCGCTCCATGCACGGGGGTCACGAAGCGGATTCCCTCGATCGCACCGAGCAGCTCACGCAGCAGAGCGGTCCGTCGCCCCATGTCGGCGGCGGCCGCCTCGCGGTCGCGCGCGGCAATCATGGCCGCCTCCTCGAAGCCCGCCACCAGCTCCATCGGCTCGGTCCCGCCGCGCCGGTTGCGCTCCTGGGCACCGCCGTGCGCCTGCGGCTCCAGCTCGATCTCCCTGTTCACGTACAGCGCGCCGATCCCCTTCGGCCCGTGCAGCTTGTGCGCCGAGATCGTGATCATATCGGCCCCCAGTTCTCCGGCAACCACCGGCATCTTGCCGAAGCTCTGTACCGCGTCGGTGTGGAAGGCGGCCCCCATCTCGTGGGCAACGGCGACAAGCTCGGCGATCGGGTTGATCGTCCCGGTCTCGTTGTTCGCGTGCATGGCCGAGACCAGCGGCTGCGGGCCGCCCGCGAACTCCCGCAGCGCATCCCGCAGCGCATCCGGATCGAGACGGCCCTCGGCTGTAACGTCGAGGAAGCGTACCGGCGCCCCCATGCGCGCAAGGAACTCGGCAGGATGGAGCACCGCATGGTGCTCGCTTCGCGGCACCAGAAGCGCCGGCCAGGCACCCGACGCCATGTAGATCTTCAGGGCATAACCCTTCAGCGCCAGATTGTTCGACTCCGTCCCACCCGAGGTGAAGATCACCTCCTTCGGTTGCGCGCCGATCATCCGCGCGATACGATCGCGCGCCTCCTCCAGCACCACGCGCGCGGCCTGGCCGGCCCGATGCGCCGAGCTCGCGTTGGCGAAACTCTCGGCGCGCAGGCGATCCATCCGCGCGGAAACCTCGGCGGAGAGGGGGGTCGTGGCGCTGTTGTCCAGATAGATCATTGTTCATCCGCGCGGCGCGGCGGCATTCAGTGGGCCTCGGCGCGGCGCTCGGTGCCGCCTTACAGCGTGTCGATGGGCTGACGCCCGGGAAAGCCGTCGGAGATGTCGTGCCAGTAGCCGATCTCCGATTCGCCGAGCATGTAGCAGAGATAGACCTCGTCACCATTGGCGCGGATCGTCGGGAAATCGATCAATCCCTTGTCGATATCCTTCAACAGAATTCCCTTCCCGGTCACTTCCTGATACAGGCGGATCAACTCCTCCATCTGATCGGGGAACGCCTTCAAGCCGTTCGCGCCGAAGCCGCCGAGATACTTGTGCATCCGAATGTCGTAGCCCTTGCTGTCCAGCTGCGCCTTCAGGTCGCGCATTCGTTCAAGACGCACGATGATCTCCGGCAACATGGCCTGTGCTTCGGAGAGCGTGAAGTGAAGTGCGTGATAATAACCCATGGGAGACCCTGCTGAGCGAATACAGTGCGATGAACATACATCAATCGGGAGCGTCGCGCAAAGGAGCGGGGGCGTGCCTCAGGCGGCCCCGGCGATGATGCGCAGATACTCGCGTACCGTGGCCGGAAGGCCCGATTCCAACGCGTCGGCGATCAGCGCATGGCCGATCGATACCTCCTCCACCAGGGGCACTTCGCGCAGGAAGGTGCCGAGATTGTCACGGTTCAGATCGTGTCCGGCGTTGATGCCGAGGCCGAGCGCCGTTGCCCGGCGAGCGGTCTCGGCGAACGGCCCGGCGGCCGCCCCGTGATCCGCGGCGGCGGCATACGGTTCGGTGTACAGCTCGATCCGATCGGCGCCGATGTCCGAGGCGATCGGCAGATCCGGTGTCCCAGCATCCATGAACAGGCTCACGCGACAGCCGAGCCCCTTCAGCTCCGCGATCACCGGGCGCAGCCGTTCGCCGTCGGCGCGAAGATCCCAGCCCTGATTGCTCGTGAATGCGTCCGGGGTGTCGGGCACCAGCGTGCACTGCGCCGGGCGAACACGGCGCGCGTGCTCCATGTACCCGTGGAACGGATTCCCTTCGAGGTTGTACTCCGCGGCCGGGAAATCCCGCATCAGCTCGGCGATCTCGATCACATCGTGCGGTCGGATGTGTCGCTCATCGGGACGGGGATGCACCGTGATGCCGTGCGCCCCGGCTTGCAGGCACAACCGCGCCGCGTGCGTCACGCTCGGAATCCCGATCGTGCGCGTGTTGCGTAGGGTCGCGACCTTGTTGACGTTGACGCTGAGCCTTGTCATAGCGGGGTCCGTGATGCTCTCCGGGTTGGAGTGAATGCCGGCCGGGCACGTTTGCATTGGGGCGCGGTGCATCGGCGGGGCAATATAATCGGCGGCGGCGCTACCGACACGTAACGGCACGTTCCAGCGATCATCGCGGCACGGGCCCTGTACGACGAAGGAGCAACCCCGGGATGGAGTTGCTCCTTCGTGTGTCTCGTCGGTTCGATCGTTCGTGCGTGCCCGAAAGGCTATCGCACAATCGTCAGCGTCCGCGTGAGCGTGCCGTCGGCGGTCGTGAGACGATAGACGTAGATGCCGGCCGGAAGGCCGCTCACGTCCACACGAACCGTCTGCTCCCCGGCGTCGCGCACGCCGCTTTCCAGCGTCCGCACCTCGCGGCCCACGGCATCGAACAACGCAAGCTGCACCATGCCGCGCTGCGGAATGCGATATCCGATCACCACCGGGCCACGTCCCGGATTCGGGACGCTCTGCAACAACGCCAACCCGTTCGCGGAGCGAACACCGGCCACGCCGCTCGTCGAGAACTCCTCGACCGCCTCGAGGCGCACGCCCTCGAAGCCCGGCCGTGCCTGCGTTGCGCTGGAGGGATCATCCGAGCGGCGGCGCGTCGAGGCCACGCCGTTGAGCGTCACCTGCTGCGGTGCGTTGGTGGCGTTGCTCTCAACCGTCAGCGTTCCGCTGACGATGCCCGGGCCCTGCGGCGTGAACGTGATCTCGAGATACTCCACCTGCCCCGGTGCAAGCTGCGTGCGTTCGAGCACACCGAGCGTGAAGTCCGGCGCCGACGTCTCGACCTTCGTGATCGTCAACGGCATGGTTCCGGTGTTGCCGATCGCGACCGTCTTGCGCGCCTGCCCGCCGGTCGAAACCGAGAAGCTCATCGAGCCGGGGTTGGCGGCGATCTCCCGTGTGCCGGCCACGCCGGCCATCGGGGCGTCGATCGCCTCACCGCCGCTTGCGGTCAGATGTACCTGGGCGCTGCGCGTCCCCACCGGTCCGCCGCTCGCCGGCGCGAACTCGACCGCCAGTTCCATCACGTCACCGGGGAGCAGATCCTTCGGCAACGTCGGCCACGGTGCCGTTGCGTCGGCGGCGAACTCCGCCGCATCGGCTCCGGTGATCGTCAGGCCGGTGACGGTAATCGGCACCGCCCGCGTGTTGCGGAAGCGCACCACGCCGCGGCGATGCTCGGCCGGCGTGCCGCCGATCAGCGCCTGCCCGAGGTTTGCCCCCTCGGCGTACAGATCGGCCAGGCCCTGACCGTAGAGGTCGACGTACCAGGTGCCGCGCTCGGTGATGCCCGGCACGACGATCGCGGAGTCGTTCGTGACCAGGCGCAGGGCCGCACGTCGCGAGCCGTTGTGCGAGGCCGTGAACCGGATCTCCGCGCTGTCGATGCCGCCGGGGGCCAGCACGACGTCGCCGGTGGCGGCGTCGATGTTCGTGGTCGGCTTCGTCATGAGCTCGAACTCGTCGACATCACCGGCCACGATCGCCATGCGCGTCAGATTGATGCGCAGCGGGCAGGTGCCGTTGTTGACCATGTAGAGGCGTCGCGTAACGCTCTCGCCCACGCGGACCTCGTCGAACTGCAGCGCCTGCGGGCGTCCCCCGCCCGGACGATCGGAGAGCACCGCGCCGGTGCCGCGACCGTACAAGTCGAACGTGACCAAGCCCTGCCGTATCTCACCACGCTCATCGGTCGCGATGAAGTTCTCGGCGTTGGTATGCACGAACGCGCGCGCGAAACGCTTGCCGGGCACCTGGCCGATGAAGGTGAAATAGAGCGTGCGCGTCGCCCCTACGTCGACGGTGATCGGTGTCTGGGGGGCCGAGGTGTTGATCGGCAGAACCGGCGGCGTCTCGGTGATGATGTAGTCGTACACCCGCACCGGAGCCGACTCGTTCCGCCGCAGCAACGGGTAGCGCGGCGATCCCTGTCGAAAGATCGTGTCGGTCTGGAAGTAATCCACACGGGTGATCTGGAACGGCAGGCTTCCCACGTTGGTCACAACCATCGGGAGCGTGATGGGGTCGCTTCCGGCGCAGCTGAACCTGTTGGTGAACAACTGCGCCGAATCGGCGAGCACCTGACTCTCGATCGACATCCTCGCGCCGACGCCGTCGGATATGGCATACAGCGCAAACCGCCGCGTCTCACCGTCGGCGGTGACGAAGAGCGAATCCAGCACCGGCCCGATCGACGCACCGGGGGAGAACGTGATGGTGGGCGTGTGGCCGGCTCCCGAGCTGATCGAGGTGTTCGGCGGGGAGATCACATACTGGCCCCCCGACATCCCCTTGATCTGATAGGTGACGGCCGCCGCCGGTGCCGACTCGTTGCTGCCGATGTTCGTCAGCATGAACGGCGTGAAGCCCTGGCTCTGTCCGCGCCGCACACGGACGGTGCTCATCAGCACGTCGCCGTTCGCCATCGTTGCGGTCCCCCCCTGCGGGATGTTGCCGGTGTAGGTGATGCGCGGCGTCGCTTCGGCCGCGAGATTGTAGACGCGCACGCCGCCGCGGTCATCGGTCAGACGCAGTTGTGCGTTGCGGATGCCGACGCCGGTGGGCGTGAACGTCACGGTGCCGTTGAGAGGCTTGGCGCCGGAGACGATGCTTGCCGGGCTGGGCGAGAAGGTGTAGTCCGATGCGTTCGGCCCGGAGATCGCAGCGGTGACCACCCGCGAGCTGCACGCGGCATCCATCGTCATCGCAAACGGCGTGAATGCGGCCGTGTTGTACACCATGATCTTCTTGCCGGCCAGAAGAATGTCGCCGTCAGCCATGGTTGTGGTGCCGCCCTGGGCCGGGTCGCCGGTATACGTGATCTGGCACGGGGTGAAGGTGTACATGTAGCCGGCGGGGATGGTTCCATCGCTCGGATAGAAGAAATCGTTCACCGAGCTGCTGCTCACCGTGGGACCGCCCTTGCCGGATGGGAACACGCTGAGATAATTGGTTGCCGTGGTCGCCAGGCCGATCGACGCGCCGTTGCCGACGAAGTAGTTCGGGTTCAGGTTCTCGTAGTAGAACTCGATCTTGTTCGATGACTCATACAGCCGTACCTGGAATGTGCTGTAGTAGAAATTCAGGTAATCGGTCTCGATGTTGACGAAGTTGATCACCAGCACCCGGTTCGGCGCGGTGCCGGTCAGGCCGTAGTTCACGTCACCGTCGAACTTGTCGTTGCCGATGTCCGGCACGCGCAGATCGTCCCAGAACGGGGCGATGTGTGGGACGTTGACGAGTGTGTAGTCGTAGCCGGAGACACCGTCGCAGATGCCGGTGGTGGTGGTCAGCTTGTTCAGCCAGCACGGGCTCACCGCCCTGGAGCCCAGGCCGATCAAGCCGTCGGAACTGACGGAAAACTGTGTGTACGGGGTTCCGTCGAACATGAAGATGAATCCGATGTTCGTGATCGCCGAGGTGGCATCGTCGGATCCCGCCTTCAAGAGCCTGGTTGTGGCGCCCGCGGTCATCGGCTTGCCGTATCCGGCGGAGAACCTGTAGTCCGATAGATTCGCACGTGCAGGAATGCACGCGAGGATCAACACAACCAGCGCCGACAGTAACGTGGAATGCTGTGGCCTCATAGGGCTTATGCTCCTACATGGTTTGGTATGAGGGTTATGCGCATGGGGAACTCGTCGTGTCTGAACAACCATCCGACCGGAAGGCTGGTCATGACAGACCCTCAGAGGCTGCATGCAGTACGTATGTTGACCGGAGGTGGTAGCTCGCAAGGGAAGGGCCGAAGCCGAATCGGGATGAGCGTACCTCGCACACGTCGGTCACGGAGCGACGCGCGACGTGGGACTACGATACAGAGATTTGCTCTGCGAACAAAGTGCATCCGTCGGCACTGAATCATATCCCCGCGGCGCATCGGATTTCCGCTGAATGAGAAACGACGGTGCGGCTCGTCGTGTCACATTCGCCCATTGAAGCAAGGATGGCGCGGCCCGGGGGTGGCTATCGAGGGGCGTTGTCGCGGCGTGGGCACCGCGACCGATGCAGACGGCGCGCTACGTCCGCCCGCCGCCGCGCAGCGTTCGCTGCAGCCGCTCCAGCTCGGCCAACGCCTCCAGCGGCGTGATGGCGTTGAGATCGAGCCCGTCGATGCGGCCGCGCATCTCCTCGAGCGCGGGATCGGCGGCGATCTCGAACATCGAGATCTGCGGCGAGAAGTAGCCGGCGCGTCGATTCCCCGGCACGCTCCGCGCGGCGGCCCCCTTCGCCCCGGCGCGAGCCAGCGCCTCCTCGGTGCCGCCGATCGGGTTCCCCTCCGAAGCGCTCTCCAACTGCATCATGATCTCCTTCGCGCGGGCGGTCACCTCGGCCGGGAGTCCGGCCATCTGCGCCACCTGAATGCCGTAGGAGTGGTCCGCCGTTCCGGGCGCAACCTTGCGGAGGAAAATCACCTGATCGTTGTGCTCGCGCACCTCCACCTTGTAGTTGTCGATCCGTTCGAACCGGTCGGCCAGCGCGTTCAACTCGTGGTAGTGGGTGGCGAAGAGCGTGCGCGCGCCGATCGTCTCGTGCAGGTATTCGGTCATCGACCATGCGATCGAGATGCCGTCGAACGTGGACGTGCCGCGCCCCACCTCGTCCAGCAGGATCAGGCTGCGCTTGCCGGCGTTGTTGAGGATGTTCGCCGCCTCGTGCATCTCCACCAGGAACGTGCTCTCGCCCGCCGCGATGTTGTCCTGCGCGCCGACGCGCGTGAAGATCTTGTCCACCAGCCCGATCGTCGCGCGCTCGGCCGGCACGAACGACCCGATCTGCGCCAACAGCACGATCAGCCCGACCTGTCGCAGGTAGGACGACTTGCCGGCCATGTTGGGTCCGGTGATGATCGCGATCTGGTGCGACTCGGTGTCCACCAGCGTGTCGTTCGGCACGTAGCGCTCGCCCGGCGGCAGCAGGGTCTCCACCACCGGATGGCGGCCGGCGATGATCTCCAGCCGTGTGGAGTCCTCGATCGTCGGGCGCCGGTAGTCGCGTTCGTGCGCCGTGCGCGCGAAGCCCGCGAAGCAATCGAGCATGGCGATGAGCTGCGCGTTGCGAAGCAAGGCCTCGCTTCGCTCCGCGGTGAACGCCTGCAGCCCTCCGAACAGCTCGCGCTCCAGCGTGGCAAGCTTCTCCTCCGCGTGCAGGATCTTCTCCTCGTACTCCTTCAACTCCGGCGTGATGTAGCGCTCGGCGTTGGCGAGCGTCTGTTTGCGGATGTAGTCCGTTGGAGTGCGGTCGCGGTTCGCGTTCGTGATCTCGATGTAGTACCCGAACACGTTGTTGTAGCCGACCTTCAGCGAGCCGATGCCGGTGCGGGTTCGTTCGCGCTCCTGCATGCTCTCCAGAAAGCTCTTGCCGCTCGCGCGGAGATCGCGCAGCTCGTCCAGTTCCGGGGAGAATCCCGGGCGGATGACGCCGCCGTCGCCGAGCATCGCGGGGGGCTCGTCGACGAGCGCATCGCTCAGATGTGCGGCCAGATCGTCCAGCGGCTCGATCGCGCGAAGCAGCGCCTCCAGCGTCGGCGAGGCACAGCGCTCCAGCAGCGACGCAACGCGTGGCAGGCGGCCCAGTGTGTCGCGCACCGCGCCGAGATCGCGCGGCGTCGCGCGCGCGGTGGCGATGCGGGAGACGATGCGCTCCAGATCGCTCATCGCGCGCAGCTCCTTCTCCAGTTCGGCCGTCACCGAGGGGGCCTCGTGCAGCGCGGTCACCGCGCCGAGCCGCTTCTCGATCGCCTCGCGCGACTTCAGCGGATGCACCAGCCATCGCTTCAGCATGCGGCCTCCCATCGGCGTGCACGTGCGGTCGATCACGTTCACCAGTGAGCCGTGGCGCCCGCCGTCGTGCGAGGAGAAGATGATCTCCAGGTTGCGCTTCGTTGCCGGGTCGAGCGCGATGTACTCGCCGTGATCGTGGCGGCCGAGCCTGCGGATGTGCGCCAGGCGCGCCCGCTGCGTCTCCATCAGATAATGCATCACCGCGCCGGCGGCGATGATCGCCAGCCGCTCGTCTCCCAGACCGAAGCCCTTCAACGACTGCGTGCCGAAGTGCTCCAGCAGCCGCTCGTTCGCGAAATCGTAGTCGAAGATCCACTCTTCCAGACGGGTGATGCGCGGCTCGGTGCTGATCTTCTTGCGCGCGAACAGATCCTTCTGCGCGCGGTTGATGATCACCTCGGCCGGGCCGATCGTCTCCAGAACGTCGTCGACCTCCTGCTCGGGGAGCTCCAGCGTCTGGAACTCGCCGGTGGAAATATCGCAGAAGGAGATGCCGGCCATGCCGCGCTCGATCGTCACGGCGGCCAGGTAGTTGTTGCGTCCGGCGTCGAGCAGCTTCTCGTTCATCGCCACGCCCGGCGTCACCACCTCGATCACGTCGCGGCGCACGATGCCGCGCGCCAGCTTCGGATCCTCCAACTGCTCGCAGACCGCGACGCGATAGCCGGCCCGCACCAGCTTCGGCAGGTAGTTGTCGAGCTGATGATAGGGGAAGCCCGCAAGCGGAGTCTCCCCCTCGGCGCCGTTGCCGCGCTTGGTCAGCGTGATGCCGCAGACGCGCGCGGTAATGCCGGCATCCTCCTCGAACGTCTCGTAGAAATCGCCGAGACGGAACAGGAGCACCGTGTCCGGGTACTTCGCCTTGATCTGATGGTATTGCCGCATCAGCGGCGTCCGTTGTTTGCTCATGCGTACGGAATCAACAGAGGTCGGAATGGATCGGAGAGGAGACCGAAAAGCTCAAAGATACTCCGATCGTCCGCACCGCCGTTCTTCGAACGTGGGGAGGGGGCGGAAGGAATTTCCGTTTTGCCGCCGCGGAGCGTGGTCCGCGATCCTGTGCGGCGTGTTGTTTCCGGTACGGGGGGGCCCTGTCGTGCCGGATCACGACGGCATGGGGCACGGCCGCGCGCCACGCGCGCGAACCCTTGCATGCTCACAAGCCCATGAATGCCCCCGGCCGCCGATGGGCCGGGGAGATCCAGGAGAAATGTCATGAACGGTCGATTCAATCCCACGTCGAAGGTGTTCGCGCCGGCGATGCTGATACTGGTGGTCCTGGTGTTGTCGGCGCAGCCGGCCGTGGCGCGGATCGCGGGGCTGGATCTGTTGTTTCCGACGGAGTCGGAGATGCCGCCGATCGTGTACGACGAGGTCGTCGTAAAATTCAACCCGCTCGTGATCGACCGCGCCCCGGCCGACGACACCGTACGGTTCAACCTGTACTACGCGGAGGGGCGGATGAGCGATCGCTCGAAGTTCCGCGTGATCGGCACGCTCGAGCGCGGGTTTCACTACCGCGGGTTCCGCGGCCTCGACAGCCTCAACCACAGCGGGTTCGCGTTGTTGCTCGAGAATCATATGAAGGCGATGCCGGCCGGGCTCTGCACGATCTTCCTGACGGCGATCGACGACGACGGGGAGTCGCCGCCGTCGCGTACCATCACGTTCGAGCTGCTGCCGATCGAGGAAAACCTGTTCGCGCGTCCCGAGTTGCTCAGCGCGGAGCGCATCACGCCGGGAGCCCTCCAACTCCGCCTGGCGCCGGTTCGGAAGCGCAACTGGGACAACGCGCTGATCTTCTTCCTGATCTTCCGCGCCGACGGCGTCAAGTCCGAACTCGACAGCACCTTCACGCTGCTGCGCCGGTCGGACGGAGCCGTGCCGAACGCGCTTTATTTCTCATCGACGGACACGCTCGGCAACGGCGACCTGCTTCTGACCATCCTCGGTGTGAAGCGTGGCGTGGCGTCCTATGCGGTGCAATACTCCGAGTCGTGGGACACTCCGCAGTGGAGAACCGCGCCGAGCCGGATCGTGACGATCGATGCGGGAGGGACGGAGCCGGGGGACCACTTGCTCATCTACTACGACATCGCCAAATCGGCGGGCGCGGCGCCGCCGGCGCCCGGGTCGATTCCCGCCGGGGTCGCATGGCCGAACCCCGCCGTCGAGAGCGTCCGCCTGGGGACCTCGCTCGGCGACGGTCCGGCGCTGCTGCATGTCGTCGACGCGGCCGGTGGATACATGCGAACCGAGACGGCGGTCGTGAGCGGCGGCGTCTGCGGGCTCGACGTGCGCTCGCTTGCCGCCGGCGCCTACTTCGCGGTGCTCGCGCGCGGCGCGGAGCGTACGGTGCTGCGGTTCGTGGTGCGGCGGTGATGTGCGGTCGCGGTGCTCCGTGTCGATGCAGCTCCGCGCCGAGGAACGCAGGGCCGGGTGTTTGCCGATCGCGCCCGCCATGTCGGCGGTCATCCCCCGAGCAGCCTCCGCACGCCGCGCACGCGGCGGCGCGCCACCGGAACCTCGGCTCCGTCGGCAAGGCGCAGAACGTAGCCCCCCGCGAACCACGGAACCAGTTCCCTCACCTGGCCCGCGTTGACCAGGTACGACCGATGTACCCTGATGAACATCCCGGCATCGAGCCGCTCCTCGAGCGCGTCGAGCGTGAAGTCCACCGGGTACGAGCCGCCGATCAGATGCGCCATCACGGTCTTCTCGCACGCCTCGAACCACCGCACCTCTTCCAGCCCGGCCACGCGCAGTTTGCGACCGGCATGCACGGTGATGCGTTTCAGCGGTTGCGGGGCGGGCGCGGCCCTGCGTTCGTCGATCAACGCACCGATCCCGGCGGCGGCCGCGCGCCGTGCCCAAACGTCGCTCAGCCGCGCGAGCGTGTCCTTCAGGCGCGCAAGGCGGACCGGTTTGGTGAGATAGTCCAGCGCGTGCACCTCGAACGCGCGCACCGCGTGATGATCGAACGCCGTGACGAAGACGATGTGCGGCCGCGGCAACGGGAGAAGCTCCACGACGTCGAAACCATCGAGCACCGGCATCTGGATGTCGAGGAACATCACATCCGGCGCCAGCTCCGCGGCAAGCTCCACCGCGCGTTCGCCGTCGCCGGCCTCCGCCACGATCTCGACCGCCGTGCCGGATTCGGCCAGCAGCCGGCGCAGCCGTTCGCGTGCGAGCGGCTCGTCGTCGACGATGACGGCGCGGATCGCCGGCTCTGCGTCGGTTGCATCGTGTCCGTTCGACATGGCCGTCATGAGGTTCGTGGAAACGTGATCATCACACCGTTCTGAAGAATCGTCAGCGAGCCGGCGGCATCGAACTGCAGAGCCAGGCGATCGCGCACGTTGGCGAGGCCGGCGCCGCGCCGCATGATCGTCCGCGGGTCGGCGTCGCCGAAGCCCGGGCCTGTGTCGGTAACGCTCAGTTGAATGCGATCACCGTGCTCGCGCGCGGCGAGCGTAATCGTGCATTCCCCGGCAATCGCGCCGGCGCCGTGCTTGACGGCGTTCTCCACAAGGGGCTGCAGCAGCAGGCTCGGCATCGACGTTCGAAGGACGGCATCGGGAATGTCCACCTCCACTCGGAGGCGGTCGCCGAAACGTGCGTGCTCGATCGCGAGGTACAGGTTTACCGACTCCAGCTCCTCGGCGAGCGAGGCGGTCGGGTGTTCCGAGGCGCGCAGGCTGTAGCGGAACAGATCGGCCAGCGACTCGGTGATGCTCTCGGCCTCCTCGGGGCGCAGGCGGATGAGCGCGGCGATCGAGTTGAGGGAGTTGAACAGGAAGTGGGGGTTGATCTGCGCGCGCAGCGCCCGAAGCTGCGCGTTCAACGCCGCCCTCTCCGCGGCCAGCGCGCGACGGTGGAAGAGATCGAGGTAGTGCGCGCCGTGGCCGATCAGCGAGGCGCACACCGCCACCAGCGCGATCAGCGTCAGGCTCCAACGGTTCGAGAGGAACGGATAGTCGAAGGCCAGACGCAGCGCGAACGTCGCGGCGCCGAACGAGATCGCCATCACAACCGCATGCAGGGCAACACGAACCGCGACCTCGCGCCGAGTGCGCAGCGGGAGGTATCGTTCGGCAAGCCTCCCCGCGCCCAGTTGCGCCGGCCACATGATCAGCATGTAGCCGCCGGTGATCATCAGGCTGACGGCGAGCCCTTCGGCGTTGATCTCCTCGCCGGCCAGCAGCCCATAGGTCACGGCCGCCACAACGATCGTGGAGACGATGACGGCGGGCCCGATGCGGAACCCTGCGGCATGACGTGCGACGGACATGGAAACTCCTTGTGCGAGCCTGCGGCGTCGCGCCGAGGATGCGCGGCGCCTTCAGTGGACCGCAATATATCCACGGTCCGGGCCGGGAGCTTCGAGAGCGCATGCCGTTCGTCCGCTTCGATGAACCGTTCGTCGAAACGGCGCGCCGTCGGTCGGCGGTGCCGTCGTCGGGCCTTTCGTCTCCTCTACGTTTGCATCCGCGGCGCACGCGCGCGTCGGCATTCGACCGGCGCGGCGTTGCGCGAGGAAACCGAACGACAATCTCAGGAGACGACATGACACATTCGAATACGGCATGTTCCGCAACGGTGCGCCTTGGGCGCGTGATCGCGGTGATGATGGTGGCCGCGTGCGGCACGCTCGCGGCGCAGGGTCCGGAACTGACCCCGCATCCGTCGAGGGATGGGCTTGCGGCCGCGAACCAGGCCGCAACCGCGGCGCTCGGCGCCGACGCCCGGCTGGTGCTCGTCGGCGCGGTCGGCAACGGGACGTACGATACCGGCAACGGTACGGTGCAACTGCGGTTCGATGCGGCCGACGGAACCTCGACGGCATGGGCCTTCGCGTATTACTCGCCATCGATGGGGAGCCATGTGATGCTGGCCGCGGTCGATATCCCGGGCCTCGGTTTTCAGATCGTCCCGACGTCGTCGCCGGTGCCGCTCGACGGCCTTCGCGAGCGGGTCGATCCGGCGCTTCCGTTCGGCGGGAGTGAAACGATCGTCGGGCGCCTGGCGACCGATTCGATCTATCGACGCCATCGAGCCGAACTCCCCGGCGTCCATCCGGCGGACATCGCCTATCGCGCCGTCAACGGCCGGGACTCGGCGCTGCTTCCGGCCTGGTTCCCGAGGGATGCGCCGGTCTGGAGCATGCGTTTCACCGGCGCCGGCGATTCAACGATGAACTGCTGGGTGAGCGGCGGCACGGGGGCGGTGTTCGTGGCGCGCGCGCGCGTTGCGGCCGTGCCGAACGCGGGCACGACCGGACGGCGTCCGGATCTGAGCGATCGCTCTCCGGGGGGCGCGGTGGATCGCAGGATTGCGCGGGCGAGCCGGCCGTGATCGAACGGGAGTGGGCACGCCATCCCTCATCGATGGGTTCAAACCGACGAGTGTGGTAGTATTGCGGCGATCTCGTTACTGGAGGACGCCGTCATGCAATCCGTTCGAACCACTCTTCCGCTCTCGATCCTGTCGGTGCTGGTGCTGACCGCAGCCATGTCTTCGGGCTGCCGGGAAGCGAACGAACGATTGAGGCTCGCGTGCAGCGCGCCCGGCTCTTCGATCCATGATGTCGGCCGCTGCATGGCCGCGAGCTGGACCATGAGCGGTTCGCCGGTGGCGATCGACACCGGCCGTGATCTGACCCCCATACTGAACGTGCGGCGCATCGTGGAGGGGCGCGACGAACTGGCGATCACCACGAATGAACTCGACGAGTCGGAGGAGGCTCCGTTTGCACGGGGCGCCGATCGGAGCGTGCGAACGCTGCTGCCGCTGTACCCCCAGATTTTCTTCGTGATCCATCGCGACAGCATCCACGCTGCGTCGCTTAAGGAGTTGATTCGTGGGCGCAATGTAGTGTTGGGGCCGGCCGAGAGCGGGACGGCGCGTTTCGCACGCAGGCTGTTCGCGAGCCTAGGGATCGATTCGACCGAGTACCATCCGGTATACACGTCGTACAATGATCGCCGGCTCAACGATACCTCCGACATCTGCTGCGCGTTGACGGGCTTTACAACCCCGTCGATCGCCGCAATGCTCTCGGCGCCGGGCGTTGCGTTGTTCAGCCTTGACGACTACGAGTTGATGGGGCGCGGCTCGCTCGTCGAAGGGTTCTGCATGAACTATCAGGGGAGCCGTCCGTTCATCGTGCCGAAAGGACTGTACGGCGACGCTCCGCGGGCGCCCGTGCTGACCCTTGCCGTCGATGCCGTTCTGGTGGCCACCGAACGCATGGAACCGGAGCAGGTGCGATTGCTGGTGAAGTCCTTGTTGGATCACCAGCAATCGCTGGCGCAGCAGAGCCCGTTGTTGCGAGAGATGACGGAGCGCTTCGACGCGAGGAACCTGAGGTATCCGCTGCATCCGGGGATGATCATGTACCTGGAGCGCAACGAGCCGTCGTTCCTGGAGCGCTACATTGATGTGTTCGGCGTTGCGGTGTCGATGGTGGTTGCGATCGTCGGCGGCGTATCGGCCATGGTCCGCTGGAATGCCCGGCGACGCAAACAGCGCATCGATGTGTACTATGCACGGCTGCTGGAGATCGAGCGTACGGTGGGCACGCTCACCGACGCGGGAGCGTATGCCGAGGCGCTGGCGCGTGTGCGTGAGCTTCGGCGGGCGGCGTTCGCGCAGTTGATCGAGGAGAAGCTCGCGGCCGACGAGAGCTTCCGCATCTTCATTGCATTCGCCGACGATCTCCGCGATGAGATCGAGCGGCGCGGGGCGGATTCGCTGCAGTGAGCACGACGGCCACGACGCATTCGGATGACAGGAGCCTCCCTCACCGTTTGCGTTGCGACGCACGCTTCGGCGCGGGCGCGGCGGGCGGTGTCTGGTCGCGGGGGCCTTGCGCCGCCCTGCGGGCCAGCCAGATGCCGCCGGCGACGGAGAGCGCGGCGAGGACAAAGCCTTCGACGGCGCGGATGATGTCCGCGTTGAGCATCGAGATCAGGCCGCCGAGCGCGAAGAAGGCGGCGAAGGCGTACAGGCCGACGGCCCAGCAGCCCGCGCGCTGCACACGGTCGAGAATCGATGTCGAGTTGGAAGCTGCCACTGTCGGCGCCTGTGTTCGGTTGAGTGAAGGCCGGTATATCGAGCAGAGTCGGCGCGCGGCCCGGAAGGCATGAAGATACCGGCCGGCGCCCAGAGTTTTCAGAGTTTCCTGATCACCACCAGCGTGACGTCGTCGTGCGGCGCCGCGCCGTTCACATGCCGTGCCAGGCGCTCGGTGACGGCGCGGTGTGTGTCCTCGGCGCCCAGACCGAGTATGCCGGCGTCGCGGAGTGCCGTCTCGGCCCGCTCGTCGCCGAAGGGGTCGTTCTGCGCGTTCGTCGCCTCGGTGAGTCCGTCGGAGAAAAGGAGGGCAACATCGCCGGCGGCCATCGTGAAGTCCGCGGCCACCAGCCCGCCGCTGCGGAGGGGACCAGATGCCAGACCGAGCGCCATGCCGGGAGGGCGGAGCGTTTCGACGGTTCGGCCGGCGGCGCGATAGATCAGCAGCGGGTTGTGTCCGGCGCGATAGAAGCGGCAGCGATCGTCGAAGTCGATCGTGACCATGCCGACGGTGATGAAGCTGCGGCGATCCAGGCGGACGGTGAGCGTATCGTTCAGCCCGAGGAAGAACTCCATCGCCGAGGTGATATGGATCGAGAGCGATTGCGCCATCCCCTGGAACTTCGCCATCAACAGTGCGGCGGGCACGCCCTTGCCGGCGGCATCGGCAACGAGGATGCCCTTGGTTCCGTCGGCAAACGTGAGGTAGTCGTAGTAATCGCCGCCGATCTCCACGGCGGGTTCGGTGCTGCCGCTGATGTCGAAGCCCTGCAACTGCAGATCCTCCGGCGGCAGCAGGCTCATCTGCACGTTGCGCGCGGCGGCGAACTCCGCGGTGAGCAGGGCCTGCTGATGCAGCAGCACGTTGCGCTGGCGGTAGTGTCCGCGCACCAACTGCAGTGCCAGCAGCACCGCCCCCACTCCGACCGCCACGACGCCGTTGCCGATCCACGACGCCGCGTTCAGCGCCAGGTTGTCCAGCAATCCGAGGTGCAGCACGTCGCGTAGAATGAGGACGGCGATCATCGAACCGCCGATGCCGCTCGCAATCCATCCAAGGACGATCAGGGCAACACGGAGCGTGCCGGATTTGACGTTCGCGCACAGGCGGGCGTTCAGCGCCGCCAGCAGCGTTATGGCGGTGCTGAACGTGACGATGATGACGGCCGTCTCCGGAAGGTTAGCCAGCGATCCCGTGCCGAACAGCAGCACGAGCGCATTCAGCGTGAGTATCAGTCCGTTGGTGACCAGGAGCACCTTCCACAACGGGGCGTGCCAGTCGATATCGGTGGAGCCCGAACGACGGAGAAGGGAGATGCGCGGGCGCGCTTGTGAACGATCTATGGCCATCGAGCTGACAATTTCGTCGCGGATCACTACACGGTGCAAGCGCCGATCGGGCTCTATAGTATCTTGCCACCTCACGCGTTTTTTCATCCGGAGTTACACGAAGCGCTCCGCCGACTCCCATGATACGTCATTATCTCACGTTCGCGCACGAGGCAGCGGCGCTGGACGAAGCGCTGCGCGGCTGGGTTGCGGCCGAATGCTGGTCGCAGGAGAAGAACTTCCTGCTGCTGCGCTTCATCCGTGGCCGCGAGTCCGTATTCGTCGAGATCGCGCTCGACGCGCGCATGGGCTTCGCGTCTCCCCGCGCCGAGATGCACCGCGCCCGCCGCAACACCATCGACTTCTTCGCGCCGATCATCGGTGTGCAGCTCGTGGGCGTCGCGATCGACGACGCCGAGCGCGTGATCCGCATGCGCTTCGCCGATGGGCATGTGCTGGCGATCTTCTTCTTCGGCGGTGGGGGGGGGAATGTGCTGCTGCTGCGCGACGGCGTGGTCGGCTCGTTCATGAAGTACTCCGGTGAGTACGATGCGCTGCTTGCGCCGGCCGGGGCCGAACACTCACCGGAGATCCCGGAGTTGCTGCGGAG
>CAZJYH010000002.1:21321-28898 GCA_964549365.1 uncultured Alphaproteobacteria bacterium | reverse complement strand
CCGCCGCTGGACCTCCGGCGCCGCGATGCCGATCGCCGACGTGCGATCTCACCCTTCTCTCTGCCCGAGACGTGTGCATTCCCCAACACTGCTCGGCGGCACTGAACGGCTCATACACGTAGTACCAGGGCCAAGAACCAAACTATGCGACACAGTACGGAATCCCTCGCTCGTGGTGTGCGCGGACTCGTCGGGCCATTGCTCGCAGTCCTCGCAATTCTATACTTCGCCGTTCCTGCTTCGGCACAGCTGAACGGCACTTATACGATCGGCGGTGGCGGCACCTATGCCACCATCGATGCGGCCCTCGTGGCATTGAACAGCGGCGTCACCGGACCTGTGACGTTCCTCATTCGCAGCGGTACGTATGTGCCCCCATCGGGCGGCTGGCGTCTGCCGCTTGTCGGCGGCCTGAGCGCCACCAATACCGTGACGTTCAAGCCCGATGTCGGGGCCACCGTAACGCTTACGGGGAATACGGCGTTGAACCAGTCGGGCGTCTTTACGCTCGACGGCGCAAAGTACTACATCATCGACGGCTCGAACGTCGCCGGCGGCACGAGCCGCAACATGACGATCCTGCAGACCGAGCCGAACTATAACCCGGCCATCTTCTTCAAGAACAACGCGGACCTGAACGTTGTGAAGAACTGCATTCTGCAGTCGGTCGGAACCTCGGCCAGCACCACATACGGCTACGGCACGGTCTACTTCGGGCGGACCAACACGACGTCCGGCAACGACAGCAACACGGTGCGCAACTGCCAGATCGGTGATCTCGCGGGCGTCAACCGCGGCTACGTCGGCGTCGGCATGTACGGACAGAGCACGGCGTATCGGAACATCGGCAACATGGTTGTCGGAAACGAGATCGTGAACTTCCGGCTCTACGGCATCTGGATGGACGCCTACAACGTGGGGCAGATCATCCAGAAGAATACGATCAGGATGACGACGCCCGGAACGAGTTCCGTCTGCTACGGAATCTACCTGAACGAGTCGATTGCAGGCTTCCCGGCGAACGCCACGATCGACAGCAACCGCATCTACAAGCTGATGGGAACGTCCACCAGCAGCCAGTCGATCTACGGCATCTACAGCAACACGAACGGATTGTTGACCGGGACGACGCAGATCTCGAACAACATGATCTCGTTCTACGATGACGGGTACATCTACTACTACGGCATCTACCTGAACAACAACTCGTCGGCCTCGTCGACGCTCACGTATAACGTCTACTACAACAGCGTCTACTACGGCGGCACGGCTTCGAGCTTCGCGCAGGCGATGCCGCTGTACAGCTATCGCTACAACTCGTCGGGCGTGGGGACCGCGGCGGTGATCAACCATCGCAACAACATCTACTACTCCACGCGTTCCGGCGGCAGCAGCACCAGCTATGGGCTTTACGTGTACAGCAGCCCGGCCGGCAACTGGACCTCGAACAACAACCTGATCCAGTTGAACACCGATGTGAACTATTACACGGCGTACTACAACTTCTCGCTGTATACCACGCTCGCGTCGTACCAGACCTCCGGGCAGGACGTCAACAGCGTCGGCGCCAACCCGCAGTTCGTCGATCCGCTGACGGCCGATCTGCACATCATGACGACCAAGCGTACGCCGGTCGAGGGGCGCGCGGCGGTGCTCGCCGGCCAGACGACGGACTACGACGGTCAGGCACGCAACGGCACGACGCCCGACATCGGTGCAGACGAAGGGGCGTTCCTACCGACGATCGCCACCGACGCAACGAGCGATCGAATCGCCTCGCCGCTGAACAACGCGACGATCAAGTCCAGCACGCCCTTCTCGCCGCTGGCGTACTTCAGCAACATCGGCTCCACCACGCAGACGATTCCGGTGCGCATGCGCATTCTGGATGCGTCGAACGCGGTGGTGTACAACGATCTGCAGAACTACAACGTGACGACGATGACGCAGCAGCGTGTGCTCTTCAACCAGACCGGCAATGTGTCGGGTTCCACGAGTCTGGCTGCAGGGACGTATACGATGCAGTTGTCGACGGAGCTTGCCGGTGACGGTGAAGCGACGAACAATACGATCTCCATCACGATCAATGTGAAGGATCCGCTCGACGGCATCTATACGATCAACAAGGTGGGAAGCGGCATCCGCAACTTCACCTCGTTCACCAATGCGATTCGCGATCTCAACGCCCTCGGCGCGGTCGGTCCGGTGACGTTCAAGGTGGCCGGCGGCGTCTACGACTCCACCACCGAGACGTTCCCGCTCACGATCGTTCCTGCGCCGGGCGTCAACGCCACGAACACGGTGACGTTCAAGGTGGATTCGCTCGCCTCGGTGGTACTCACCAACGCCAACTCGACCACGCTGGTTGATCTCGTCGACGCGGATTACATCACGTTCGACGGCAACAACTCCGCGGCCGGCAGCCCGCGCGCCTTCAAGATGATCAACACCGGCAACGGCGTGGTGGTCCGCTTCATCAACGGCGCGCAGTTCAACACGTTGAAGGGGATGCACCTGATGGCGAACAACACCAGTTCGAACGGGTTGATCCACATCTCGAACAGGAGCACCGCGGTGGTCGGCAACACCGACAACGTCATCCAGGGGAATACCCTCGGCGACTCGACCGGTGTTCTTCGTTCGTTCGTGAACATCCACATGCTCGGCGACTTCACCTACCGTAACTCGCGGAACAGGATCGAGGACAACGACATCATCAACTGGGGAACGAACACGAACGGCGGCGGCTACGGCATCTACTGGAATCAGTACAACGACTTCGTGAAGGTCTATCGCAATCGCTTCACGCAGTCGGCGACGCCCGGTACCACCAGCACCGGCGGCATCTACGCGATGTACATCGTCAGCACGTACAACAACACGGACTCGATTGCCTACAACAAGATCTGGAACCTCTCGACGTTGACGCCGACGTCGTCGCAGATCGGGATCTGGTTGAACTCGATGGGGCAGGCGTTCACAACGGCGATTCACAACAACATGATATCGCTGAACTCCGACCTCGGCACGCTGTACGGCATCTATAACACGACCGCGTCGCCGGAGATCTTCAACATCGAGCACAACACGATCCTGATTCGCGGCACCGCGACGACAAGCGGATATCTCTCGGCGAACTTCCGCATGACGAGCTCGTCGAACGTTACGCTGCGCAACAACATCCTGATCAACGAGCGGAGCTATCCGAGCAGTGTGGTCAACTACCTCCTGTATCGCACCACCTCGGGTTCGCTCGTCAGCAACTACAACATCTTGTCGACGACGGGAGCGGGCACGGCATACGGTTACAACGGTATCTCGACATATACCACGCTCCCGGCATGGCAGGCCGTCAGCGACTTCAACTCGATCGCATCGCGCCCGCAGTTCATCAATCAGGCCACCGGCGACCTGCACATCCCGGTGCAGCCGGTGTTTGCCGGCGAGGGGCAGGGTGCCGTGCTCGGCAATCCGCGCGATTTCGATCTGGAGAATCGTGACCTGCTTGCACCGGACATCGGCGCCGATGACGGTGATTTCAACGGCGGAGGCCTGGTGGTCTCGTACCCGAACGGAGGTGAGACCTACTTGCCGGCCGAGGTCGTGCCGGTGCAGTTCACCGCGAATCGCATCATGTCGACCCGGGTGGAGCTGTCGCTCAACAACGGTGCAACGTGGAGCACACTGGCCACCGTGGCGCCGACGCTCAAGGGGGCGAACACAGTGAACATAACGCTCCCTGATTCGATCACTGTCGCCGGACGTATCCGCGTGATCAACTCGCGGAATCAATACGAGTTCGACACCTCCGACGCGCCGTTCCGCGTCATCCGCAAGCTGAAGCTGCTTCGCCCGAACGGCGGCGAGCAATATTTCGCCGGCGACACGACGTACATCCGCTGGGAGCGTCGTCCGGGTGAGATGCTCAACATGGGGCTCAATCTCGACTACAGCATCGACGGCGGAGCGACGTGGGGATCGATCATCTCGCTGATCCCCGCCTATCTCGACAGCGCACGTTGGATCGTTCCGGACGTGACGGCTCCGGGCGCGACGATGCGTCTGAGCAACATCGAGGTGGCCCGTACATGGGATACCACGGACGCGCCGTTCTCCATCGTTCGCTCGACGCTTGCCTTGATCGGTCCGAACGGCGGCGAGCACTACGAGCTCAACGATCCGGTGATCGCCACGTGGACCGCCATGTACACGTCGAAGGTGCGACTGGACTACTCCAGCGACGGCGGCGCGACGTGGACCACCGTGGCGAGCAACATCAACAGTGCGCTCGGAACGTATACGTTCACACCGCCGGCGATTCCCACCAAGCGGGCGCGCGTACGCGTGGTGAACATGGATCGTCAGCGCATCAACGACCTGTCGGATCGGACGTTCGAGGTGGGCGCACGCAGCACCATCACGGTGTATGCGCCCGCGGCGGGGGACAAGTTCGCCCGCAACTCCACCACGCAGATCACGTGGGACGCTCCGGAGGTGAACTACGTCAACATCTTCTACAGCTCGAACAACGGAAACACGTGGACGTCGGTGGCGTCGAACGTGCTCGCTTCCGAGGGGCTGCGCTCGTGGACGGTTCCGAACCAGAACACGACGCAGGGGAAGATCCGGATCACCGAGGTCGGTGGCTCGGGTTCGGCCGAAAGCGGCGTCTTCTCGATCGAGGATCCGATCGTCCCGACGATCACGTTGATCGGCCCGGACGGCGGCGAGAAGTACGTGGAAGGTGACACGATCTCGATCACGTGGACGGCATCCGACGTCGGCAAGGTCGACGTCCAGTTCAGCGACAACGGAACAAGGTGGAGTCCGGCGTCGTGGCGTCGTTGGGGATCGTGAAGTGGGTGGCGCCGAGCAAGCCGGGGAACAACTACAAGGTTCGTGTGCGATCGCTCACGCCGGCGGCGAGCGATGTGTCGAGCGGTGCGTTCGAGATCACGAAGCGCCCGCAGCCGCGGCTGTTGTTGCTGTATCCGAACGGCGGCGAGAGCTTCACGGTCGATGCCGTTGTGGATATCCGCTGGTCGGCGATCGACATCTCCGGAACGTTGCGAATCGACTGGAGTCGCGACGACGGTGACACCTGGGATTCCGTTGCCACCGTACTTGCCTCCAGCGGTAGCTACTCGTGGACGATTCCGGACTCGTCGACCAAGCTTGCGCGTGTCCGCGTCAGCGTGCCGACCCTCGGCCTGTCCGACGCCAGCGATTCGACCTTCGAGGTGACGCGCAAGGCGGTGTCGCAGCTTCGGCTGCTGACACCGGACGGCGGCGAGAAGTGGGTGACCGGCACCAAGCACCTGATCACCTGGGATACGACCACGCCGGGCGTGGCCAAGCTGAAGATCGAGTATGCGCCGGACGGAGTCACGTTCACCGGGAATGAGATCGTTCCGGACGCTGACTTCAAGACGGGGCAGTATGAGTGGACGATTCCGAATATCCCGGCCACCGGAGCGGCGCTCGTGCGCATCTCCAACGCCGCGAACCCCGGACAGTCCGACATCTCGGGTGCTCCGTTCAGCATCACCAGGCCGGTGGCCGGCGTTGACGGCGCGGTTGCCGGAATGAAGCTGCTCGGCAACTTCCCCAATCCGTTCACGGAGGGGACCGATCTTCGCTGGACGCAGTCGGCGGCCGGTGACGTGGAGATCCGCGTGTATCAGTCGAACGGCGTGATGGTGAACCAGGCGCAGCTTGGCCGTCGCGATGCGGGCGAACAGCACTTCCTCATCGATGGCCGTGATATGACGAACGGCGTCTACATGTACGAAGTGCGCGTTGCGCAGCAGATCGCCCGCGGCATCATGTCCGTGGTGCGATAAGGCACGGCGCAATCAGCGGTGGCCTTCGTGGCCTCCATGACGATGATGACAACCGCCCGTTCGGCAGCGATGCCGGACGGGCGGTCCCGTTGATGCCGTTCGTTGCCGAAACCGGACGATCGCGATTGCTGCTCGAAGGGGAATGGGTAATATTGGCGCCGAACGTTATTGGAGGAGACCGAGAAGATGTGCGGACGCTACACGCTGGTGAAGAATGTCGCTCAGCTGTTTCAGCAATTGGCAATCGAGTTTCCCGCGGAGATCGCCGAGCCGCGGCGCTACAACATCGCGCCGTCGCAGCCGATCCTTGCCGTCGTTGCCGATCCTCATCCGCGTGTGGAATTTCTGGAGTGGGGCTTCATCCCAACCTGGGCGCGTCCGGGCGCCGGAGTGCATGCGGTGATCAACGCCCGCGCCGAATCGGTGATCGAAGGGAAGCCGTACTTCCGCGGTGCGTTCCGGAGTGCGCGGTGCGTATTGCTTGCCGATGGGTTCTACGAGTGGAAGAAGGAGCGTGCCGGCAAGCGTCCGTTTCGAATCGGCCTGCGGGACGGATCGGTGTTCGCGATGGCGGGCCTCTGGAGTTCGCCGCATCAGAGCGACGGCGCCGAACATCCCACGGGCGCGGTGATCACCGTCGAGCCGAACGAGCTGATGCGCCCCATCCACGACCGCATGCCCGCCATCCTGCACTTGCGCGACGTGCCGCTCTGGCTCGACCCGACCGCCCGCGATCGTGAGCTGATTCCGTTGCTGGTTCCGTTCCCGTCCGAGGAGATGACGGCCTACGAGGTTGGGACGATCGTGAACAATCCGCGGAACGACACGCCCGAGTGCATCGAGCCGGTGCACGGAAGCAATCTGTTCGGTGAGGCGATATGATGCAGAGCGATGAATCGGCACGCGGCCGTTCGTTCGGGCGCCGGACACGGGCCTCCGCCATCTATCACCTGAACGCATGACCGACCGCACCAGAGGGATTCTCTTCGTTGTCTCCGCCGCGATACTCTGGAGCTTCGGCGGGCTGCTGATCAAGCTGATTTCGCTGCATCCCATGGCAACGGCGGGCGGGCGCAGCGCCATCGCGGCCGCCGCCTTGTGGATCGTCGCGCGCCCTATCTCCGCGCGCTTCACACGTGGACAGTTTCTCGGCGCGCTCTTCTATGCGGGAACCGTGGTGTTCTTTGTGATCGCCACGAAAACCACCACCGCCGCCAACGCCATTCTGCTGCAGTACACCGCGCCGGTGTACGTTGCGCTCGTCAGCTATCGTCTGTTGGGCGAGCGGATCACGCGAGTGGACTGGTTCTCGATCGTGCTGGTGCTGCTCGGCATGACGCTCTTCTTCTTCGACGGGCTGGGAGGGGGAGCGTTCGCCGGGAATCTGCTGGCGGTCGCCAGCGGAATCTTCTTCGCGTTCAATGTGGTGCTGCTCAGGAAGGAGCGTCACGGGTCGCCGATGGCGATCATCCTGCTCGGCAATCTGATCACCGCGTTGATCGGCCTGCCGTTCATGTTCGTGCAGCCGCCGACGTCGAACGACCTGTTGCTCCTGGTGCCGCTCGGCCTGTTTCAACTGGGGCTTGGATACCTGCTCTTCGTTCGCGGGGTGCGTTACGTTTCGGCCGTGGAGGGGACGCTTCTGCCGGTGATCGAGCCGTTGCTGAACCCGACGGCGTTCAGGTCATCCAGCACCACGCCGATTCCATTTCGGCGTGCCCACATCATGTAGGC
>CAZJYH010000002.1:16725-21311 GCA_964549365.1 uncultured Alphaproteobacteria bacterium | reverse complement strand
ACGCCCCTCGCTCATGGCCGCCATCGGCGGCGCCGTCGTGATCGGTGCCGTGACGATTCGTGGGGTGATGCGCGAGATCGGGAAGCGGTAGGCTTCCAAAGAGTCAAGTTCAAGGTGCCGGGTTCAGAGAACCGCCTTCGGTGCGGGACAGCAACTGCCGTGCATAGATCATTGAGTGTGCGGTTGCTCGATGCCGGTCCGGCACCCGGCAACGGACTCGGCACGCAGCACCCAACTCTGTACACCCAACGCACCGCGCATCTTCGTATCTTGCCGGCGCTTCCCCATCATCAACGCTTCATACCGATGAAACGATCATGTTGCCATGCCGTCATGGGGGCTGCATGCCGCGTTGCCGTTGCATGCCTTGCCGTAATGATGGGGACTCTCACTGCGCACGCGCAGCGAGCATCGTCGTACCCGCGCACCTTGTACGTCACGTTCAACCGCGCGCCCGTGTACGATTCCGCTAACTATATGTCGGCGATCATCCGTTATCTCCGTGCCGGTGACAGCGTTCAGGCGCTCGGGGCGAGTGGGAAGTTCTTTCGCATCCTGCTCCCGGAGCGCTCGGGATACGTCCTCGCCGCCAACATGTCGGCGGTGCGGCCTTCGACCCGCCGCACTCAGGGCGCACATGCCGCCCGGAGCGAAACGGCCGACACCGCGCCCAACGCAGCAACCGCTGCGGGGACGAAGCGGCCCGCGAAACGCGTCCGCACCCCGGAGGGGACGGGCCGGGGTGCTCGCTCCGACTCGTCCCGCTCGCACGCTTCGGATATGCCGTCGGCCGTCGAGCCGCAGCCCCCTGTCCGGGCCATGCCGGTTCAGAAAGAGCGCGTCGGCACAGCACACGATTCTTCCGCTGCCCCGGCGCAGCGCCGCTGCAAAGCGACCACGAAGGCCGGCACACAGTGTTCGCGCATGACATCCGACAGCAGCGGCTATTGCTGGCAGCATCGGAAGTAGCGTTCCGTATCCGCTGCGGTCGGCGTGCCGACCTCTCTGCATTCCTCGTTCACCTTATCAGTATCGTCCCGCATGACACGCACAGTACGTTCAACCGCGTTGGCTCTTCTGCTCAGCGCAACGATTCTCCACGCGCAGGCACCGGTTTCGGGCGGATCGAAGTCAGGAGCCGCTCCGAAGCCCACGCCGGTTTCGAAGCCGACCGGCACGGCCTCCTCGGCAACGAAGCCGAAGGCCGCGACAACGCCGGTGATCGCAACGAAGCCGAAGGCCCCGGTGCGGCCGGTGGTCGGAGCCAAACCCGTCGTTGGCGCAAGGTCCGCGGTGACGGTAAAGCCCGCCGGAGCCTCCAGGCCGGCGACGGCAACGGTGACGGGCGTGAAGGCAAAGACGGCGGCAAACGGCAGGCCTGTGGGAACGCCGATCAAAGCGCTGAAGCCGACGGCCGTGAAGGCGTCCGGCACGATGAAGCCATCAGGCCCAACGAAGCCGACCGGTGCCGCGCAACTATCCCCTGCAGTGCGTGTGTCGCGGGGTGGAGCGGCCGCGAAGCCATCGGCTCCGCTCACTCCGGCGGCGACGGGCACGCGGACGGTAACGGGGGGAACGCCGGCGGCCGCCGCATGCAAGGCGCACGGCCCGGACGGCAAGCGTTGCGCGAGCAGGGCAGTTGGTACATCGGGGTACTGCGCGCAGCACAAGAAGCGGTAACTTCGCGGCACTACAATGCCGAAGCATCGACACATCGATCTCGAGATTCAGAGAAAACGGAAGGCGGTCCTTGCGGGGATCCGTCTTCCGTTTCTTGTTCTGGCGTTCACCGTTCTGCACTGCGTGTGCATCCCGGCACAGGCATGGGGCGCGGTCGGCGGGGTCGACGACTCGCTCAAGACCTCGGCGGCTTCTCCGGACATCGCCGATACGATCTGGACCGATATTCGTGAGAGCGGAACCGACGCGCTGCTGTTCTTCTCGGGACCCGCGCGATTCGGCACGCGTGACTGGCTGACGGTGGGCGGGGTGGTGATCGGCACGGGCCTGACCATGACCGCGGATGATCCCATGCGCGAGGCGTTCACCGATCTGCACAGCGTCGGCATGGATCGCGCCACGGAGTTCGGCAACACCTACGGCGTCGGGCTTCCGACGCTCGGGATCGGTGGGGGTCTCTACATCGTCGGGCTGGCGGTTGATGCTTCCGGGCTGCGCCGCGCGGGCCGTCACGTGCTGCAGTCCGCATTGTATGCCGCGGTGATCACCGGAACGCTCAAGGTGCTGATCGGCCGTCACCGACCGTTCCTCGGCGATGGGCCGACGCGTTTCGAGGGCCCGAGCACCAGGGACGATTTCAACTCGCTTCCATCCGGACACACCACGCTGGCCTTCGCGCTCTCCTCCACCCTCGCGGCGGAGATCGACAATCCATTCGCGACCGTTGGGCTGTACGGTCTGGCAGCGTTCACGGCCGCGAGCCGCATCTATCACGACCGACACTGGCTGAGCGATACGTTTCTGGGCGCCGCGATCGGCATCGTTTGCGGCTACGGTGTGGTGCATCTGCACGACGTCGTGGACCCGCATCACGGCGGACTGCTCATCGTTCCGACCACGAATGGGATCGGCGCCCTGTACCGCTTCTGATCATCGATGACAACCATGCAAGCACTTGCCGCGCTTCTGCTCGCCGTTCCTCTGTTGCTCGGTGTCGGTTCCGACGGCGGTGTTCGTGCGCAGAGCCGGCAGGCCGTCGGTGTCGACGACCAGCGCGTCGTTGATCGGCCGTTGAAGCTGAAGCCGCATCCGATCGTGCTCTCGGGAGGGAAACGCTTCACGCTCAACCTGCCGGAGGGATACGACATCACCGTTGCGATCGACGGGCTCAAGCGTGTGCGGTTCATGGCGAAGGCGCCGGACGGGCGGTACTTCGCAACCGACATGTATGATCGCACCGACAACACGAAGGGGACGGTGTATCTACTGGATGGGTTCGATCCGACGCGTGGGCGATTCTCTCGTGCCGTTCCCTATCTCACCCGACTTCGCAATCCCAACAGCATCGCGTTCCATACCGACAGCGCAGGTGCGCACTGGCTCTATCTGGCGCTCACCGATTGCCTGCTGCGATATCGTTTCACGCCGGGCGACACGGTTCCGGGCGCCGCGCCCGACACGTTGGCGCGATTCCCCGCATATGGGCTCAGCTACAAGTACGGCGGATGGCACCTGACGCGAACGGTGGTGGTGGGGGGCGACGGCAGGCTCTACGTTGCGGTCGGCAGCAGCTGTAATGCATGCGAGGAGAAGGAGGGGGTGCGGGCGTCGATGCTGCGGATGGATCTCGACGGACGGAATCAGGAGATCATCGCGCGCGGGCTGCGCAACGCGGTGGGCGTACGCTGGGCAAGCGACGCGCTCTGGGCGACCAACATGGGAGCCGATCATCTCGGCGATGACCGCCCCGATGATGCGGTGTACGCGATCACGCCCGGCGTGAACTACGGCTGGCCTTCCTGCTACCTCTACCGCGGAAGGGTCTATGCCGATTCACTGTTCCGCGCGTCGCCGAGCCGGGTGGATCCTCGTACCGTCCCCGTGCCGTACGCATCGTTCCGTGCGCACAGTGCGCCGCTCGGCCTGGAGTACTTCGGCGGGTTTCCCGATGCGGCGCTCGACAACTTCTTCCTCGTTGCGCTGCATGGATCCGGCAACGTGCCGCTCAAGCGCGGGTACACGGTGGCGCGCGTCAAGCATGGTGCTGTGGTGCGTGACTTCATCACCGGCTTCCTGCGCGACGGCAAGATCTACGGCCGACCGTGCGACATCCTGCGCGTCGATGCGAGCTCCTTCTTCGTGACGGACGACCACGCAGGCGCGGTCTACTACGTGCGGCACGTTGGTGCTCGTTAGCTCACCTGCCCCACAACCATGCATGAGTACGGTCGAACCGTGGTGCGAATGCCGGCACGAACCGTGAGCTCGACTTTTTTTCACCCTCACGCAACGTCAGCCCCTTGACCCTCACGTTACGTCATCCTCTATATTTGGATTTGCACAGGAGAGACGATGAACGAACCACGGAACGAACTGTACCAGGTGCGCGAGTTCGCCGAGCGCGCCGGCGTGACGATCAGGACGCTGCATCATTACGACCAAATCGGTCTCTTGAAACCGAGCGGTTACTCCGACGCGGGGTATCGTTTGTACTGCAAGGCCGACATGGTGCGCCTGCAACAGATTCTGACGCTGAAGTTCATCGGGTTCTCACTGAAGCAGATCACAGAGCTTCTCCACGGCGATGTGTACGATGCCGATCGGATGCTGCGGCTGCAGCGTGACATCCTCGAGGAGCGTCGTGCCCAGATGGAACGTGCGATCCGTGCCGTCACCAGGGCGATCGACTATGCGACCGCCGGTGCCGAGCCCGGTTGGGAAGTATTCGAGAACATCATTCGAGCGATAACCATGGAAAACAACAAGGACTGGATGAAGCGATACTATACCGATGAGCAGCTTGCCGCCATCGATGCGCGTGCCAAGGCCGATCCGGAAGCTGTGCGTGCCGGGCAGGAGGCGTGGGCGGTGCTGATCAAGGAGGTGGAGGCCGCGGTGCATGAGGA
>CAZJYH010000002.1:0-16715 GCA_964549365.1 uncultured Alphaproteobacteria bacterium | reverse complement strand
GAGGATCCGGCGGGGGAGCACGCACAGAGTCTGCTGCCCCGATGGAAAGCGTTGGTGGAACAGTTCACGCATGGCGATCCCGGCATCACCGAGAGCCTGCGGAAGCTGTACGCCGATCAGGATAACTGGCCTGCGACGTTCACCCGCCCGTATGGCGATGACGTTGCGGACTTCATGGACAAGGCGCGTGCCGCGGCACGGTCGTAGCGCCGTGCCGTTCAGCCGCGGATCGTGCGGCACATGAATCGACGGGCGGTGTCCGTGTCTTCAGCGGGCACCGCCGGTTGTATGAGCGTGCGTCGGCTTAGCCGTTTGCCCCGGCAACGAGAAGACGACGAAGGTAGTTGAGCTGGCCGAGATGGTACGACGTGTGGTATACCAGGTGGACGAGGAGTTCCGCGGTGGTCATGTTCGCACCGTTGGTCAGCGAACCGGGAAGCGGAACGAGCGGTGCGGAGGCCAGTGCCGTGTCGGTCGCGTTCGTAAGCGTCTGCGCCACCATCGCGCGCGTGTCGTGCAGCGCCTTCAGTAACTCCGCATGGGTGATCGTGCGGTCGGCGAACTCGTTGTCGCGATCGCGCACGTACTCCGAGTTGCCGATGCCACGCCCGATGAAGTGGTTGAGATTCCCAACCAGATGATGGGCCAGCACGCCCGCCGGGTTCGAGATTCCCGGGGGCGTACGCCACAACAGCTCCGGCGGGAATGCCTCGATCTCTCGAATGACGTCGGTGATGTAGCGGTCGAATAGTGCGGCGAGCGAGGTACGAGCGAAGGCTGCGTTCACGGTGTCTCTCCAGGTTGTCGGCTGAATGTCGCTCGCAAGATATCGGAAGACCGGACGGCTAATGCGCTACGATCAGTAATCGTGCCTCACTCGTGCCATCGGCACGGAGCACGAGCGTGTAGGCGCCCGGTGGGAGGGGGGAGCAGTCGTATGCCACGCTTCCGGCGCCCGCATGGAACGTGTCGTCGGCGAGAGTGCCGAGGCTCACACCCTGCATATCGTACAGGTCGAGCCGCACTCGCGCGGTGGATGGCAGCACGAACGGAACATGGAGCAGGCGCGATGCCGGCATCGGGTACGGACGGCCAAGCCTGGTCGCCGAGCTGCTTCCAGCGTCGCTTGGAACGTCGGTTGTGCCGCTTGACTCCAACCAGTCGAAACAACGGTTCAACAGGATCGCGGTCCGCTCCGGCTCGCGGTTCCCCTCGAGTCCGAAGCCGAGATATACGAGCCGGTTCTGCCCATCCGCGTAGCGAATGCCGGCGATGCGGCGTTGGTCCATGCCGTAGTAAAAGGCGGGTTCGGCCCCACGCAGCGGAACGAGTTCATCGGGTGTGTCCTGATTGGGCACGCCGGTCGTGAGCGGATAGACGATCCCGCCGCCGACCGGATCGCCCGCGAACCCCGACACGGAACTGCTTTGGCTCCCGTCCGATGCATATCCCGCGTGCAGGTAGTCGCGCAGAAATGCCGGGTCGTGCACGCCGTAGCCGCTGCCGATGTTCGACGGATCAACCAGCGCGTACGCGATCTCCGCGCCCGCCACCAACGCCCGCCCACCGCCGTCGAAGAATGCCTTCAACTCCGCCGTCCCCTCACGTTCGAGCCAGTTTCTGCCGACCTCGTACACCACCAGATGGTTCTTCCAGGCGAACAGATCCTCGTCGTCACGGTCGAGCACGGCATACCGCCGTCCGATGAGTCGCAACCCTGCTTCGTACGCCCGAGTGATGAACACGTCTCCCTCATCGCGCCGTACGAGAATGGCGTCGACCCGATCGGAGTAGGCGCGGAACGTTCGCTCGAGATGCGCACCGCGGTCGCCGGAGATCGCGACGCGGGCCTCGAGTTTCCCCCGCGCTCCGGCGCGCGGTACGGCGCGCAGCAGAAAGGTTGCGGGCGCCGGGCCGCCGAGCCGAATCAACCCGGGGCTTGTGACCGGGACGTCGTTGATCCAGAGGCGCGCATCCCATCCGGCGGAATCGCTGAGCGCGAGCGACACATTGAACATTCCGTCTCGTTCGGCACCGATCGTTCCGGAGAATTCGAGCGGCTCGTCCGGAGCCTGCGCGCGTTTGCCGAATGGGCCGGACGTCTCCAGCACGATGCGGCCTCGGCTCGACGCTGCCTGGAGGATCTCGCCGGTGTCGTCGCGTTGCAGGAAGGCGACCACATACGTTTCCCGTGCGTTCCATGCCGAATCGATCACGTACGGCAGCCGGAACGTGCGGGCGACGCCTGGGACAAGACTCAGCGGGGTCCCCTCGCTCGGGAGCATCGCGCGGGCGATCTCGTGGAATTCCGTTTCGCCGTTGTCGCCGGCGTTCGCATAACGATGATATCGTTCCACCACCACCACGCGCAGCGTGAGCCCCGCGACGCCTTCGGTGCCGACCACGTTGACGACCGCCGTGGACAGTGCCCCACTGCGCTCCTCGGCGATCGTGAGCGTGATCGGTGAGAGCGTGCCGGCGTTGCGGGCGAGCGAGCGCATGATGGCCGGGACATCCGACGGGGCGCCGTCGTAGCCGCCGTTGATCGATTGCGACGGCAGCGCACCGTCGACGTAGAGGCGGGGCACGCTCGTGACGTTGTAGTACGCCGCACGTGCATCGTGCATCTCCGGTGCGGCGGCGTTCATCACGTCGCGGCCGGGGAATCGGGTATGGTAGACGATGGCGATCGTGTTTCGGCGCATCTCGTCGGCGTTCAGGAAGCGCGCCTCGAAATTCGCGTTCTGTGCGACGCATGGGTCGCAGCTTGCGTTGGTGAATTCCTCCACCACCGACACTCGCGGCGACTGCGCCGCGGCCGGTCGCACGGCCGCCGTCAGCGCAAGCAACACGCCGATCGCGAACAGAGCGCGGCGCGCGATCCAGTCGGCACCGAGTGCGGCACGATTCGATGCGATCCTGATCTGCATGGTGCGATACATGACAAATGACCGGTGTTCCGGAGATGTGGGAAGAGGAGCCGGAGAACTATCTTGCCGGAACACGATGGCGTGGGAACGCTGGAGGACCGAGCCTGAACATACTGTTCGTTCGTCGGAACCGCAATGCATGCACGCCGCTCACGCCCTTGACGGATTGAAATGATCGAGACACGATTTCGCATCGAGCAGATGGATTGTCCCACCGAGGAGCGCATCATTCGCGCGGCGCTCGGCGGCATGGAGGGCGTCGGCGATCTGGAGTTCAACCTGATCGCCCGTACGCTCACGGTGCGGCACGAACCCGGGCGGCGCGAGGCGATCGTGCGGAAGATCGGCGGCGTGGGCATGAGCGCCGTGCCGGAGCCCGGCCCGGACGAGCTTCCGGTGTTGCAGGTGATCCAACCTTCGTTCTGGCGCAAGCCGGTCACGATCACCACCGCCGTGGCGTTGATTTGCGCGTTCGCCGCCGAAGTGCTTTCGTGGCTGCCGAACGGTGAGGGCTCCGTTCCCGTTTTGGTGCTTGCCGCGCTCGCGATCCTCATCGGCGGCTATCACACCGCAACCAAGGCGTGGCATTCGCTCCGTACGCTGACGCTGAACATCCACTTCCTGATGATCCTCGCCGTGGCCGGAGCCGTCGTACTGCAGCACTGGACCGAGGCCGGGATGGTGATCGCGCTCTTCGCGATCGCCGAGCTGGTGGAGGCGCAAAGTCTGGCGCGGGCACGACGTGCGATCCACTCGTTGATGGAGACCGCGCCGACGCATGCCACCGTGATGCGGCACGGCGAGCCGCACCCGGTACCGGTGGAGCGTGTTGCGCTCGGGGAGATCGTCAGGATCAAACCGGGCGAACGTTTGCCGCTCGACGGTACGGTGACCGCGGGGAGTTCGTCGGTGAACCAGGCGCCGATCACCGGCGAGGCGATGCCGGTTTCGAAGGGGCTGGGCGATGCCGTCTTCGCCGGCAGCATCAACGGCTCCGGCACGATCGACTACGAGGTTACCCACACAGCGGCGGAGTCCACGATCAATCGCATCGCCGACATGGTGGAGCAGGCCACCACGAACCGTGGCCGCACGGAGCGTTTCGTGGATCGCTTCGCACGTTACTACACGCCCGCGGTGTTCGGCATGGCCGTTGCCGTCGCGATCCTGCCGCCGCTGCTCGCCGGCGCCGACTGGAGCGCCTGGGCGTACAACGCGCTGGTTCTGCTGGTGATCGGCTGCCCGTGCGCGTTGGTGCTCTCGACTCCGGTCACGATCGTCAGCGGGCTGGCGAACGCGGCGCGACACGGGATTCTGGTGAAGGGAGGCGAGATTCTCGAACGCGGGCGCGATCTGCGGGGGATCGCTTTCGACAAAACGGGGACGCTCACCGAGGCGCGCCCGCGCGTCACCGATGTGGTGCCGATGAGCGATATCGCTCCCGACCATCTGCTGCATCTCGCAGCGGCCGTCGAGGCGCGCTCCGAACATCCGATCGCGCATGCGATCGTGGTGGATCACGCCGTGCGCCACGAGGGGGAGCGGGAGATCGCCGTCGCGAACTTCGAGGCGCTGCCGGGGCGTGGGGCGCGCGGCCTCGTCGAGGGGATCACCGTCTTCGTGGGGAATCATCGTCTGGCGCACGATCTCGACGTCTGCTCGCCGCTTGTCGAGGAACATCTTCACGCCCTGGAGAGGCAGGGGAAGACCACGGTGGTGGTGATGACGGAGGAGAACGTGATCGGCCTGCTCGGCATTGCCGACGCCGCACGCGCGTCGAGCGGCGATGCGGTGCGCCAACTCGGCGCGATGGGCCTGCATCTTGCGATTCTCACCGGCGACAACGCGATCACGACCGCGTCGATCGCCGAGCCGCTCGGCATCGACGACGTGCACGCCGATCTGCTTCCGGCCGACAAGATCAGCGTGTTGCGCGCGATCGGTGAGCGGTTGGGCGGGCCGGTCGGGATGGTCGGAGAAGGCGTGAACGATGCGCCGGCGTTGGCGCACGCATCGGTCGGGTTCGTGATGGGGGCGGCCGGATCCGACGTCGCGCTCGAAGCTGCCGATGTTGCGTTGATGGACGACGATCTGCTGAAGCTTCCGACATTCCTCCGGCTGTCGCATCAGGTGATCGCCATCATGAAACAGAACATCTGGATCGCGCTCGGTCTGAAGGCGGTGTTCTTCGTGCTGGCGATGTTCGGTGAGGCAACGCTCTGGATGGCGGTCTTCGCCGACATGGGCGCTTCGCTGATCGTCGTCGGCAACGGGCTGCGCATGCTTCGCAAGTGACCGCCCTCGCGCGCCGCGCCGGTGGCATTGCGCTATCCGTGGTCGTCGATCGATCGCTGGTGCATGCGCGACGATCTCAATCCGGCAAACCCGTGCGCCGTATGCACCGGCACGTCCATATCCACCAGAACGTCGAGCAGTTCATCGAAGCCCTCGAGGTCGCGCGTGACGTAGAAGCGTTCGTGTCGTTCGCCTCGAAGCAACAGCCCGACCGCCGGTGCCCGCATCCGACCACGAGCCGCGACGCGTGGTGCAAGGCGAAGTGCGTGCGCCTGCATCGCATGCCAACGAACGAAGCGGGCACGCGTGTTCGGCATGACCCCGGTGATCCCCTCCATGTTGATGAAGAGCATCGTCGGCGTGTGCCGTGCCCGGTATCCGATGCGAAGCGAACGAATGATCCACATCCCGACGGCAATCACCGCCAGGGTTACACCGAAGGCGAGCAACGGCTCGGCCTGCCCCGCCCATCCCGCGAACATTGCAAGCGCGGCCATGATCAGAACGCAGAGGGAGTCGAAGGCTATGCCGCGCCGCATCATCCCGTAGCGACGTGCAAGCGCCGGCGAGTGGATCATCAGCAACGTTCCACGAGACAGATGGGAAGAATATGGTGGATGGATCGCCATCGGTTTGATTCCCAATAAACAAGCCACCGAGCGGTTTGTTACCGCGAGCGGTCGATGCCGGGAGAACGATGCCGGTGCAACGGGGAGTGTGGGGGGCGATCTCAGCCGCCGATCTGGATCATCACGCGACTCAACTGGCCGAGCATCTCCTCGGCCGGCGGATGCTCCTTCGGCTTCGCGCCGACGGCGCGAAGGAACACCGCCTCGATGGCGTCGTCGCCGGCACCGTTCCGCAGCGGTTCGCGGACGTCGAACTCCAACGGCGAATGCAGGCAGGGCATGATCTTTCCCTCGGCCGTCAGTCGCAGGCGCGAGCAACTGTCGCAGAACGGATGCGACATCGACGCAATCACTCCGATCGAACCGGCATGCCTGCGCCCGGTTGCCCGTTCGGTGACGTGGTAATCGCGGCTGATCGGCGACGGTCCGTCGGGGATGCGCTCGAGTTCATAGTCGACGCCGATCGTCGCCAGGATCTCGTTCATCGATACACCGTCGTTCTCGCTCCATCCGTTCCCCGCGAAGGGCATGTACTCGATGAAACGTACGGCAATCGGGCGATCGGCGGTGTAGCGAACGAAATCCAGCAGCTCGTCGCTGTTCAGCCCACGCATCACCACGGCGTTCAGCTTCACATTGGTATAACCCGCGTCCAGTGCGGCCTCGATCCCGCGCAGCACGTCGTTCAGGGAATCACGATGCGTCAACGCCTTGAAGCGATCCGGACGGAATGTGTCGAGCGAGATGTTCAGGCTGTCGACGCTCGATCGGATGGCCGGGAGTTTGCGCGCCAGCAGCACGGCGTTCGTGGTGAGCGCCAGCGATCGCAGGCCCGGCAGCGCCCGAAGCTCGGCGAGCAGGTGCTCGATATCGGCGCGGACCAGCGGCTCGCCGCCGGTGATGCGGATCTTCTCGATCCCCATCCCGACCGCGACGCGCGCAACACGGAGCAGCTCCTCGTAGTTGAGGATCTCCCCGCGCTTCTTCCACTCCATCTCCTCCTGCGGCATGCAGTACGTACAACGCAGGTTGCACCGATCCGTCACCGAGATCCGGAGATACGTGTGGCGCCTTCCATATCGGTCGATCAGCTGCACGGGAGCGTATGCGTTTGAAATCGCGATTCGTGAATGTGGGCGCGGGCCCGCCTCGATCAGGTTCGCATGATGGGGCCGCCGGCGGCGGCGCGAAGCACCCGGGCGCAAGTAACGGCGACGCGATCGCCGGCCGTTATGACCCGTCGCATACGCGCGTCGTCCCGGAGCGCGGCCACCGAGGGGGGCGGGGCCTTGTCCAGAAAACTATGCATGTCCGGCGCGAGATCGGCGGCAAGCTGCACGTTGCTTTTCGGGCCTGCGTCCGAGACGATGAACGTCAGGTATTCCCTGGTCTCGAACCCGGTCACCTCGAACTCACGACGATCCAGCATCTTCGCCTGGAACAAGCGGATGCCTTCAACCTCGCGATTCGGTTTGCAGCCCACATGCGCGAACGATTCGCCATGCTTGGGTGTGATCGCCAACGAGATGATGCCGCGATCGTCGCGCAGGATCATATGCACGAACCGGCGGCCGTCGTACTCGCACTGATGAGCCTCCATCACATCATATCCGGCCGCATGATGCCGCACCAGCGTAACCAGCCCAGCGTACTGCGGGCCAAGCGCCTTCAGCATCTGATTGAGCGGCATGCGGTGCGTGCCGAGATGATACTTCACCGCGCAGTAGACGTGGTCGTTCAGGCCGATCTTCAGCATGTCGCTCGCCTGAAGCGTGGGGACGGTCGGCCTCAGGCTGTCCGTCTGCCTGTCGTTCCGGGGCGAGTCGGCAATCTCCGGCGACGCGTTCATCATCCTCATGACCGCCCATCCACCGAGCACAAGCAGCACCACGGCTGCGGCCGCATAAAATGGGCGCCACGATGCCAGACGCAGCGTGGGCGCGGTGGCTGGGGTTGTCTGCGGCGCGCGGATGGACTCCTGAACGGACGCGAGCAGGTTCGCGGGGGGGGCTTCACCCTCGACGACGCTCTTCAGCCGCCGTCTGAGGCCCGCGCGGCCGTCGAGGGCCATCGCGCAATCCGGACAGGCGCCGATATGTTCGGTGAACGGCGTCATCACCTCGGGGGGGAGTTCGCCGCAGAGGAAGTCGTCGAACGCTGCACGCGCCGATGGACAGTCCATGGGGCGCAGGTTTTCGGGCATGGGAGCCATCACCGCCCCTCCTTCGCATTGTTGATGCCGTAGCTTCGCGCAACCTCCGTCAGTTCCATGCGCAGCAGCCGGCGGCCGCGGCTCAGACGCGACATCACCGTGCCGATCGGCACTTCGAGGATCTCGGCGATTTCACGGTAGGCGAATTCCTGAACATCGGCCAGCAGCACAACCTCGCGATAGGTGAGCGGCAGCTTGTCGAGCGCCGCGAGGATCTCTTCATCGCTGATGTGCGTCGGCGTTGGAGGCTCGTACGCGGCGGTCTCCTCGATGAAATCCTCGGCGCCGTGCACGATCTTGGAGGTATAACGAGCGCGGTGGAAATGGCGCAGCTTGTTGAAGAGAATCGTGAACAGCCAGGCGCGGCAGTTCGTGCCGAGCTGGAACCGCCCGAACGACTTCCACGCCTGCAGGTACACATCCTGCACCAGATCCTGGGCAGCAACGGCGTCGCCGCTCATGCGTCGGGCCGTTCTGAACAGGTCATCCAGATGCGGCAACGCCTCGGCTTCAAAGTCCTGCACGCTGATGTTGTGTTCGACGTGCACCAAACGTCTCCCGGCAATGCTGGGTGATAACCACGGCGCGGCAGGCTCCGGATAATGCCGTCCGTGCGCCGGAGCGCGTCTGCGCCCGGTGATCGCGGCATGGAGTTCTGCAGCGGCTGTTTTGCCGAAAGATACTACTGATTCCATTCCCGGAGTCTGCTGAACGGCCTCCATTCGGAGACCATGAGGGGACCACGCGCCGATTGCGGTGGCGGTCGGTGGGAGACCGAGCGTGCGGAAGACATCGATGGATCGCACGGCATCAGGCTCACGCCGGTGCGGATGTGGGCGCCGGCACGCACGCCGGAGTTGCGTACCGACGCCTCACAATGCAACCCGACACGGTTGCCCGCACCGGGCAACCGACCGAAACGGTAGTGCCGACAAACGTGTTCCTGTGCCGTCGGCGGCAACCATGAGAGCTATTCCATGCGCCGGGGCTATTATTCCCCGTCGGGACGCATTATGACGTGCCGGCGGGCGCCATGGTGTACGCTGCTGCACACTATGGTTCAACAACGCATCGATCAGAACGAATCGGACAATGACACGCAAACCGTACGAGTGCGGCCGTATGTTCGTCGGCCGTCTGCCGAAGGGGGCCGACCTGATGGCCGCAGTAACGAAGATTGCCAACGAGGAAGGGGTGAAGCTGGGCACGGTGAGCGTGCACGGGCTGCTCGTGCGCCTGTCGATCTCCCGCCACAACTTCGACACACGCATGAACGAGGCCGTGGAACACGAGGGGCCGGTCGAGATAGCGGCGATGAGTGGAACCATCTCGCAGTTCAAGGGGCGCTCGATGGCCCGTTTGAACGGTGCCGCCGTTGCCGTCGACGGATCGTTCGTGGGGGGCATAGTCGGGCTTGGGACGATAGTATACGCCTGCGAAGTGGTGATAACGGAGCTGCTGGGCGGAACTCTGACTCGCGACTTCGATATGGAGACCGGGCTGGCGCTATGGAAGGCGACGTCGCTGCTGGTCGACCCGTTGTGATGCGGCGCCGGCGAGCGTTTTGCATTTGGTAACCCGGATGCCATGTTATCTCCTGTTAACATGGCGCACGCGGTCGATTGGGTAACATTGCACCGGGCCGTCGTGCCGTGCATCCGATATGATGCGGCGCCTCCGCTGAAGCCCGCTCAATCAACATTCCCAATCACGGATAGAAGACATGAAACGATTTCTGACCAACAGCATCACGCTCGTGGCGTGTGCGCTCGTGGCGTTCGGCTGCGGCGACGGGGTGAAGCGGAAGGACGGAGCCGGCGAGGCCGAGACGAAGAAGCAGGTGATCACGCAGAAGGGATCCGACACGATGATCCTTCTTGCTCAGGCATGGGCCGAAGCGTTCGGTGCGAAGAATCCGAACGTCGAGATTCAGGTGACCGGCGGCGGCAGCGGTACCGGCATCTCGGCGTTGATCAACGGCACCACCGATATCGCGAACGCATCGCGCCCGATGTCGGACGAGGAGCGTGCGCAGATCAAGACGAAGTACGGACAGGACGTGGTGGAAATTCCGGTTGCGCTCGACGGCATCGCGATCTACGTCAACCTCGAGAACAAGGTGGAGTCGCTGACGCTCGAGCAGTTGAAGGGGATCTACACCGGCACGATCACCGACTGGAAGGATGTCGGCGGAACGCCGGGGAAGATCATCCTCTACGGCCGCGAGAACAGCTCCGGCACGTACGGTTATTTCAAGGAGCATGTGCTCGAAAAGCAGGACTTCGCGCAGGCGACGCAGACGTTGAGCGGCACCGCCGCCATCGTCAACGCCGTCAGCAAGGACAACGCGGGCATCGGTTATGGCGGCGAAGCCTACGCAAAGGGCGTCCGCAAGTTGAAGGTTGTCGGCAAGGATGGTACGCCGGTGGAACTGACCGAGGCGAACGTGCACGCGGGGACCTATCCGATCTCGCGCAAGCTGTTCGTGTACCTGCGCCAGCAGCCTTCGGGCGCCGTCAAGACGTACCTGGACTGGGTGCTGAGTGCCGAGGGGCAGGCGTTGGTCAAGAAGCTGGACTACTTCCCGATCAACGCGGGATCGTAGACGGCGCATAGCGAACGAGAATCGAAGCGCCGGGGCGGGGGACGATCTCCTCCGCTCCGGCGCCGTCGTTTCATGAGAACCGCTGCGCCGCGGGGGCGCGGCCGGGTGCTCGCGTGATCACCCTCCGGATTCCGCGGATGACTCCGATGAAGTGGTAAGTGTGGTCAGGATCGGAAAGAAGTGAGAACTTCCGCCCGGCGCCGTGTTCGTACCATACAGTCAGCATTTCCGTACGCGTAGGGAGCTTCCAGGGTGATTGCTACCGCACGACAGGTGACAAACAACGACGACCAGCTACTTGCCCGGAAGGCGGGAGCGGGAGATCAAACCGCGTTCGGCGTTCTCTTCGAGCGCCACAAGGGGAATATCTACCGATTCTGCCTGATGATGCTCGGTGATGAGGATGCCGCCGCGGATATCTATCAGGATGTGTTCATTGGATTCTACCGCGCCTGCCGCGAGGGGCAGACGATGCACAATGTTCGCGGATACCTGATCACCGCTGCCCGCAGCCGCTGCCTGAACGTGCTGCGCACGCGAGGCCGCCACGCCTCGCTCGACGATGAGGAGATCATCTCCTACGAACCGGACGAAGCGGCCGGCGACACGAAGGAACACCTCCAGCGCGCATTGCAGTCCATTCCCCCGCAGTATCGCGATGCGCTGCTGCTGTTCGAGCTGGAAGGCTACAGTTATGATGAGATCTCCAAACACTTCGGAATCAGTCTCGGTGTGGTGAAGAACCGGATCTATCGCGCCAAACAGGCCCTGCAGAAAATCCTGGGCCCGTTGTTGCGCGACGATGGAACCCATGGAATCGAATGAACATGATGATGCCGGCCGTCGGCAGTATGTGTGGATGAACGAACGACGTACCGATCGTAAACGATGACAGGCAGACAAGGAAACCAAGTGCGATGACGCTACATGAAGAAATAACCGCCCTGCTGCATGGGGATATCTCCGACGGGGATCGCATCGCCGAGTTGATGCACGTCCTCGCGGTATCGCCGGAGAAGCGCGCGCTGTTCGTGGAGCAGATACAGCTTTCGCGGGCGTTCACCGCGCTCGGTGCAAGCGTGGCCCCGCCCCGCACGGCCGACCAGGCCATCTGGCAGGGGCTTGCAGCGGTGGATGCCGAGTTCACCGGCGGCGCTCCCCGGAATGCGCCGGCTCCGGACGCGCCGCCGGCGCTTTCGGCGGCCCCGGCTCCGATGTGGGGAAATGTGTTGGCGGTCATCGCCGGGCTGTTGCTGATGACGTTCATCATCGGCGTCCGGTATTACGAGCGGCGCGATACGGAAGGGACTCGAAATGCTGCGTCGGCGCTCGGTGCGCCGGAGGCGCCGGTGGCCGGCTTACGCCCGGATCGCGGTGTCGAGGCCGCGGCGCCGCTGCGCGACTCGCTGGCGGCGCTTCGCTCGCGTTACGATGTGCTCGCCGGTGAGCATGCGCGCGCGCTGAGCGAGATCACGGCGTTGCGCAATCGGAGCGCAGCGGTCCGCGTTGTCTACCGCGATCGCGTGGTGCCGGCCGCCACATCCGTTGCCGATACGGTGCGCACGGAAGCACCCGTCGAGCCGGCGCTGCAACAGGGGGGCGCCCACGTGCCCGTTGAGATCGCGGCTGTGCGTCGTGCAAGCGCGGCATCCCCGACCGATCGTTCACTCGACGCCCGACGCTCTTCCTCGCATGCGGTCGCCGCGATCGGCTCCGATCTGGATGACGAGCTCAGCACCGGTGCATCCGGGCCGTGGCAGGTCGGCGTGCGTGACAACTTCCGTCTCTCCCTGCCGCGCGTCTACGGCCTGGCGGGGAGCCGCAGCATTATCTTCGACAAGGATATCTTTGTTGCCTACAGACTCGGCGGCGGCGATCATGGCGTGCTTTCGTCGATGAGGCTGATGGCCTCCGGCGGCGAAACACAGTTCGGCCAGATCTACCACACGAACCTCGGCAAGATCGGGCCCGATACGGTGGTTCGTCAGTCGCCGACGCTGCAGTATGCCCGAATGGTGCTTGCACCCGAGCTGGTGCGCGCGCGCAATCTGAGCGGAGCGATCGAGCTGGGCGCGGGCGTGGCGGTGAGCCGGTTCCAGGCCGTTGGGCCGATCGCGACGTTCGGCACCAATCTGGAATATCGGCCGATCGACATGATCTCCCTGCAGGCGGGCGTTTCCGGATGGATGCTCTGGGGCCAGTATCGGCAGCAGGCGATCACCAGCACCAATCTCAATGCCCACCTCGGGTTCGCCATCGGGTTCTAATGCGCTTATGAATTCGGCCATGTCGAACATGCGAACGTCGGTCAACATCGGCATGCTGCTCTCGGTGATAGCGGCGTGCTGCGTCGTGGCGCTCGTTGGATGCGTCGATCTCGACAGCATCCCGACGCCGCGATTCCTCTCCGCCGCGGACTCGATTGTCGCGCTGGATAGCTTCAGGCTGGCCGACGACGATTCGATTTTCGCGCGCGTCAATGGTCGAGCGGAGACCTTCGCAAGTCAGACGCTGCGGTTCGATTATTACAACGACACGATCAACGATGCATACTACGTGGCGATCTCCATTCGTCGCGGTGTCATCGGGCCCGACGGCAGATACGGTGCCATTTCGCTGCGGTTGGACGGCATTCGCGATACCGGCACGTATTATTTCAACGCTCCGTACACGGATCCTCCGAAGGAGGGAGCTGATCCGGAAAGCACGCCGATTATCGCGGCGCAGTATCAGCGCCTGAATGCCGCAGGGTTCGTTGAGACGTTCGACACCGGCCTGCATGGTGTTACCGGCGAGGTGCGTGTACGACGGATCGACAGGAAGGAAATGCGACTGACGGGCACGTTCCATTTCATCGGCTATTCCAGGGTCAGCGGCGACACCGTGGATATCGGCGAAGGGGGATTCCGACTGTACGTGCGCAAGCAGTGAACCGTCGCGCTCTTCGCCTCAATTTTCAACGTATCTCGTTCGATGTCAGAAGTACGGATCGCCCCGCTGTTCAGTACATGAAGTGCGAGGCTCCCGATCCAAGGAATACGATGGGTTTCCCGGCGACCATGAATCAACGACAGTACCATATCACCGGCATGTTCGCGACGCTGCTCGTGCTGCTTTGCGTCAATGCGGGGCTGCGCGCACAGGTCGTTGAAGATCCACGGCGTGAATGGGTGCGCAGTACCGCGAGCGACATCGAGTTCAATGCCAGCAACTACGGCATCTTCGGGGTGAACCTCGGCCGCGGCCGCTCCGGATTTGTCTTCCCTCGCAACAGCGGCGTCAGCTATATGTTCGGTTCCGGACTCTGGTTCGGCACCAAGAAGATGGTGGACGGCACGTTGACCAAGCTGCTGTTCAGCACATTCAATCCGAAATCCGGGAGCAGCTGGGCCACGCCCGGCGAAATCGGCGACAGCACGACCCCCGCGCCGCTCTACAACTCGATCGACTACAATCGCAACGGGGAGTACGGGCGTGTTCCGATCCCACCTGCGATGGCGCGTTGGCCGCTCTGGCTGCGTCCCGGCGACGGTGCCACCGCCACGGCGCTCAAAACCGGCGTCTTCGTTGCCGACACGTTGCGTCGCACAACGTCGACCCAGGAGTTCGCCGGCGCGGCGTTCTTCCCCGATGTCGAGCCGCAGCGGGTGGAGGAGCTGATGGTCACACGATTCAACGATGCCGATCTGCGCCCGTACGAACTCACCGACTCGCTCACCGCAAGCTTGTTCCCGCTTGGCCTGCAGTTCCAGCAGAACGTCTACTCGTGGCGGCGGGCGCTGTTCAGCAACATGGTGCTGGTGCAGTACGAGATTCAAAATACGTCGCACGACACCCTGTTCGATTGCGTCATAGCGCAGGTGAGCGATCCCGATATCGGCGTCTCCACCAACGATCATCTCCGCTATTACAGCCGCGCCCCTGAATACCGTGCGGGCTATGCGTGGAGCGGTCCGGAGGGAAAGTCCTACGGCGTGCTCGCGATGGCGCTCGTCGAAGCACCGATGGTTGACTCGCAAGGCTTCATCAACAACGCGCGCCGTTCCCAATTCAAGTTCATGGGGCGTCTCGGTTCGTTCCCCCACTGGGCCCGCAGCAGGGAGTTCGCGACGCTGGCCGATCAGTATGACTTCATGACGAGCGGCGAACTGGCGACGGACGTTGACGAGAACGATCAGCTCTCCCTGGTGGGGAGCACGACGTTCAACATGCGGCCGGGAGATGTGGCGCATTTTGCGGTGGCATACATGGTGATCGATTCCGTCCCCGAGCTCGGGCGTACGGTCGGGCACGGGGGGAGGTCGACGCACGCCGTCGATGATTCGGCGCCTCAGCTCGATCTCGGCATCGCATCGCTGCTGGAGTTTTACTATCGCGACGAGGTGCTCGGCGCCATGGACGGCGCCGGCAGTGAAGTGTTCGACGGCGCGGTCATTTATCCGAACCCTGTGCGGGAGACGGCGCAGTTGCAGTTCACGGGTCGGGATGTCGCACCGACTCGCCTGCTCGTCACCGACCTCCTCGGTCGCGTTCGTGAGCGCCGCGATCTCGGGATTCCGTCGGGCGCCCAGAGGCTTCACATCGATTGTCGCGATTACGCGCCCGGCCTCTATTTCGTGCGGCTGGAACGTGACGGATTTCCACCGATTGTAGCTCGCTTGCTGGTACATCGATAGTCGACTCTGCGCATACGAGGTTCTCCACCTCATGTACGCCCGGGCTCCGCGTCTCAATGTTGTCGCGGGGCCTCGGTGTTTATAGGGGTGATCAATCGGCGAGTGTGCTCTCGGCGCACCCCGTGATTTGAACTTCGCCGTTCTCGTGCCGTGGTTCTCCCCGAGTAAAAATTCCCGTGCTGCCGGTTGTCTCCCATCGGTATCGAACGTTGATGATGTGACATCACGCAGCGCCGGGACCGGCACCCCGGCACCAAATTATCGGAGAATAATGTCGTGAACTGACTGTCGTGCCTTCGCATCGGTCTGCAATGAGGGCGGGCGTGCTGCGGGCACAGACTCTCACGCCATTTCAGAATGTCGCCTCCGCAAATAGCGGGGTGGAATTTCCTGATTTCCGGTGTGTCGGGAATGTCCGGAATGCCGGCGACGGCGGTTGAGGAACCGGTGGAGGCGTTGCCGTCGAACTCCTATTCTCCGACGGGTTTTCGGGGTGTTACCGCGGTGCCGATGCAGAGAGCCGATGCGGGCCTGTCGCTTGCCGTGCTCCCGAACCCTGTGCGTGAGTCGGCGCGGATCCGTTTCAACGGCAACGGCCGATCCGCCGTGCGCCTGGATGTGATGGATGTGCCCGGCCGCACGACGGTGGATCGAGATCTCGGCACGCGGAACGTCGGGATGCAGGAAGTGCAACTCCCTTGCCGGGACTATGCGCCCGGGGTCTACTTCGTCACGCTGCATGCCGACGGCGCGGTCGCTACGGCTGCTCCCCTGGTGGTAACACGATGGACGCCGGGTCCCGATGATACGCCGCACGCCGATGGCCGGGTTCGCCCGGCCATCGGCGTTTCAGACGTCAGGCCTCCAACGGTTGCACGGCGTTCCCGTACTCCGGCAGGCTGTGCGCGGCTCTGCGTGCGGCGTGGAGCCGATCCGTTTGCCCAAACATTGGAAAGCCCTCGTTGCTTCTGTAACTTCATCATCCATGTTGTTGACTTCGGGACGAAATATCGATCGTATCGCCCGGCATCGCCTGCTGTATGCCGAGGAGGCGCGCCGCCTGTTGGCCGCCGGCCAGGCCGCGCGCGCGGTGGAGCTGTGCAGGCACGGCCTCATCTACTTCCCTGAGGATCACACCGGGTATGTGCTGCTCGCCAACGCCTTCATCATGCTTGGGGAACGTGAGCGTGCGATGAACGTTCTTGCCGACGGCTATCGCAGGACCGGCTCGCCGCGGTTGGACCGGTTGCGTGCGGAGGTTGCGGGCGAAGTCCCGGCCGTAGCAGTAGAAGAAGTGCTTGTCGGGGATGTCGTTGCCGAGGCGATGCCGGCGAGCGTCGGTGCACCGGATCCCGCGTCGGTCGCCGC
>CAZJYH010000001.1:25882-29103 GCA_964549365.1 uncultured Alphaproteobacteria bacterium | reverse complement strand
CCTCGGTCCGCGCGAGGAACCGCAGATAACCTTCCACGTCCGCCGGGTTGAACTTCGCCACCTCGCGCTTCATGTTCTCCAGGTCGTCGTTGTAGTGGAACGTGGCGCCGTCCTCGAAGAAGATCTTGTAGAACGGATCCACCGGAACAAGCCGCACGTAGTCGCGCGCGTCGCGGCCGGCCTCGGTGAACAGCTCATCGATCAGCCACGGCGCGGTGATCACCGTTGGGCCGCCGTCGAACGTGAAGCCGTCCTGCTCGTACACATACGCGCGCCCGCCGAGCTTGTCGCGCTTTTCGACGAGCGTCACCTCATGCCCCTGTCGCTGCAGCCGCACGGCCGCCGCAAGCCCGCCGAACCCTGAACCGATTACGCATATACGCATAGGATCAACAGAACATCGACATGTTGACGAAAGTGCCGGTTGCCGTGAACGAGCGATACCGAAGTCGGGTTACCGCCCCCCCACCATCCTCCGCAGCTCGGTATACACCCGTGAGAGCGGCAGCCCCATCACCGTATAGTAGTCGCCGTTGATGCGTTCGATGAACACCGCCCCGAAGTCGTCCTGGATGCCGTATGCGCCGGCCTTGTCCAGCGGCGAGCCGCTTGCCACGTATCGTTCGATCTCCTCGGCGTCCAGCGCGCGGAACGTGACATCGGTGCGCTCGTGCCCCACGACGCGCTCGTTGCGCGCGAGATCGATGAGCGCGTAGCCGGTGAACACCACATGCGCTCTGCCGCTCAGGCGGTGCAACATCGCGCGCGCCTCGGTCTCGTCGGTCGGTTTGCCGAGCACATGTTCATCGAGCACCACCACGGTATCGCTCCCGAGCACCACGGCATCGGGCCGGCCGCCCAGCGCCTCGGCCAGTTGATCCGATGCCACCGCGGCCTCGGCCTTCGCCAGTGAAAGCCGTTCAACCAGCGTCTCGGGCGATTCGTCGGCCAGGTGCTCCTCGATCACTTCCGGAGCAAGGACCGCGTAGTCGGCTCCCATCTGACGCACCAGTTGGCGGCGGCGGGGTGAGCTGGAGGCGAGGAGAACGAAGGGAAGAAACGGCATGATCTATCGCATCGGATTGAGTACGGCCTGCGCCCCGGCGGGCACGCGAACACCCGGGGCGATCGGTTCAGGCCGCCCAAAATACGAACCCATCGACGGCGGCGGCCCTATCGAAGTGAAGGGGCCGTGATACGTTTTTCTACTTGGACGAAGAGCAGGGCCCGGTTATCTTTGCGGTCCTTACTAAAATTCTACACGCTTAGAGCAGATCCGTCAGGGTAAGCACAATGCAGGCAATTGTCACTATCGCAGGTTCGCAGTTCCGCGTTAAGCAGGACGACACGATCGTCGTGCCGTTTCTTGCGAACGATGTGGACTCCACCGTTCAGTTCTCGAACGCCATCACCGTTGATGGTGGGAATCTGAAGATGGGCGGTTCGGTCTCCGCGAAGGTTCTTGCGCACGGCCGCGATGCAACGGTTCTTGTGTTCCACAAGAAGCGTCGCAAGGGCTACCAGAAGATGAACGGCCATCGCCAGCCGTACACGAAGATCCAGATCACGGGCATCACGGCCTGAGCGCATTTGCGCCCATCCTTGAAGAAGCAACAAGCGTATCATTGGAGATAGAACGTCATGGCTCATAAGAAAGGTGCCGGATCAACGAAGAACGGCCGCGATTCCAATCCCCAATATCTCGGCGTGAAGCGCTTCGGCGGCCAGGTGGTGCGTGCCGGCAACATCCTCGTGCGCCAGCGCGGCACCAAGTTCCATCCCGGTGCCAACGTCGGCAAGGGGAGCGATGACACGCTCTTTGCCCTGATCGACGGCAAGGTGGTGTTCGAGCGGAAGGGCCGTGATCGCAAGGCGGTCAGCGTATACGCCCCCGAGAGCGCCAACTAGGCCGCACACGGAACTCGTACGCGAACGCCGTCGCCTTTCCTATGAAGGGCGGCGGCGTTTTGCATTTGCGGCCGGCGCCATCCGCGCGCGAGATCGGCGACCGGTCTGCGCATCGGAATTCGTAGTTTAACGATCCGTTTCGACACGCGAGTAATCAGGAGTCCGATGAAGATCACGATCGTTGGTGCCGGCAACGTCGGCGCCGTAACCGCTCAGCGCGTGATGAACATGGAGCTCGCCGGCGAGGTCGTGATCGTCGATGTTATCGACGGCATCCCGCAGGGGAAGGCGCTCGACATCTACGAGTCCGCTCCGTTGGTTCGGAGCGACTGCCGGGTAGTCGGCACAACCAGCTACGAGCCGACGGCGGGTTCGCATATCGCCGTGATCACGGCCGGCATCTCACGCCGCCCGGGCATGACCCGCGACGACCTTCTCGCGCGCAACGCCGACATCGTGCACGGTGTCACACGCTCTCTGGCGGCGATGTCTCAAGAGTGTATCCTGATCGTCGTATCCAGCCCGCTCGAGGAGATGACGGCCGTTGCGCTGGAAGCTTCCGGGTTCGATCGGAGCCGCGTGATCGGCATGGGAGGCGTGCTCAACGCTTCGCGCCTGCGCACGTTCATCGCGATGGAGTTGAATGTCGCGGTGGAGGATGTCGAGGCCACCGTGTTGGGCGGGCACAACGAGGAGATGATCCCGATGATCCGCTACGCCAGCGTTGCAGGCGTACCGGTGACGCAGTTGATGAGCGTCGAGCGCATGAACGCGATAGCGGAACGGACGCGCGGCGCGGGCATGGAGATCATCAATCACTTGAAAACCGGGTCGGCGTTCTACGCTCCGTCGGCGGCAATCACCGCGATGATCGAGGCCGTGGTGCGCAACAAGCCGCGCATCATGCCCTGCGCCGTCATGCTGCGCGGCGAGTATGGTGTGCGCGATGTCGTGATGGGCGTGCCGGTGAAGCTCGATCGTTCCGGAATGGTGCGCATCGTCGAGCTGGAGTTAAACGACGACGAGCGCGAACGCTTCCAACGAACCGCGCACTTGGTGACCGACGGCATGGCCCGCCTTCCCTCGTGGTATGCGCAGGGTATCGGCGATCGTCCGCGCGGCGTGATGCCGACGTCGTGAGGGGTGTCCTCAGGAGACGATCAGGCGCCCGCTGAGACCGCGGACGATCCACATGATGAAATTTCTCTCTCCCACTTGTTAAGGGCAGTGACCAATGAAGCATATTTCGTGCGGCGTTGCCGCGTTTCTCTTCGCGGTGCTCATCCTTTCCGGTTGTTCGAGCGATTCGCCGA
>CAZJYH010000001.1:0-25844 GCA_964549365.1 uncultured Alphaproteobacteria bacterium | reverse complement strand
CGGTATCGTTCAAGGCGAACCAGAAGTGGACGTTCAACTATTATGACCGCGATGCCGCCAATGCGCGCGTGCCGGGGAGCAAGAAGGTGAAGGTCTGGTCCGTGCTGAAGGTGGATCAGACGGTCGGCGGCCGCACGGGTGTTGCCGTCGTTGAGGAGACTGCCTTCGATTCCACGGGAACAACGAGGCAGGGCCTGGCCGATACCTTCTATTTCGAGTCGAAGACGGCGGACGGCGCGTTCTCGCAGTACAACCTGCTGCGCAACGTTCTGAAGCGTATCGACGGCGCCGCACTCTTCCTCGACAGCGTGCCGCAGATGTGGATCCTCGTCGGCAATACGAAGAAGACCGATGCCGGGGCGTGGGATGCCATCGACGGCGGCGGCCCGATCGAGCGCACCGTGACGATCTCCTCGTTTCCGGTGACGATCACGTTTGCCATGAACGCAACCCACAAGGGGAAGCAGGCGGTGACGGTGCCGAAGGCTGTCTACGACAAGTCCTTCCACACGGATCAGCGCGTGCGCATCACGAACAGTCTGTACAACACCTCCGACACGCTGACGCTCGGCTACGATATCAGCCCGAAGGACGGCGTGCTCCGACAGGTGCTGAACTCCGGCGCGGTGTTCAACGGCGGCATGCAGATCACCGGGTTCGAGATGGAGTTGGTGAGCATCACGCCGTAGTGGTCTCGCGTACGATTTCTCCGACTTGAGTCGGCAGGCAACGGGCCCTTCCCGATGATTCGGGGAGCGGCCCGGCGCCATGACAGAGGCTTGCGTCCCGGCCCCCTGACGCCCGATTGACGTCGCCGGAGCCCCGGGCCTCTCGGCGATTCCTGCTGTTCGCTCCTCGATGTAACTCTTCCAACCTTCACATACTGTGGACATCAACATGATGAGATCTTCAACCTACCGCGGCGGCCTTCGGCGCCTTGCCGCGTGGCCGCTCGGCGCCCTGCTGGCGCTTTCGGTGCCGATGTTGTCGGGATGCGGCGACGATCCTGTGAGCGCCGTCTACGAGAGCAAGGGCGTTGCATTGCAGGGGAGCACCGGCGCGGATATCGCGGTGGACAGCGCCGGCACCGTTACCGGCGGAATCGTTGTGGACGAAGGGAAGCAGATCGGCCCGATCGATGTGCTCTTCATTGCCAAGGGTGACGGCAAGCGCGGCGGACCCTCCAGCGCGGACTATACGCTCGAGTGGACGTTTGCCGACGCGACGCTGGCATCCATCGTGCCGCAGGACAAGTACAAGATCAAGCTCACCGGCCTGAAGGCGGGGACCACAACGGTGAAGTTCACGCTGCGAGCGGGGGCCGGCACGGCGTTCACCTCGAACGCGATTCCCGTGACGGTGAACCCCGGAACACGCGGCCTTGCGATGGGCGACACCGCGACGTTCAACTATTACGATCGCGATTCGCTGAACCAACGCGTGACGGCCTCGCAAATGACCAGAACCTGGACGCCGCTCGCGGTCGGCATGAACGTGTTCGGCAAGACGAACGTGACGCTGATCAAGCAGGAGACGCGTACGCTGGCCGGCGCGGTTGTCGGTGTCGACAGCGTGTACATGGTGTTCGATGCCGACGGTTCGGTCTACCAATACGACCTGCTGCGCGTACTCCTCTCGCGCACGTCGAGCGGCACCTCGTTCTCCGACAAGCTCTCGCCGTTGTGGGTGAAGATCTCCAACGTCAACAAGACCAGCATTGACACGTGGAAATCCTTCGGCTCCGACTCGCAGGAGGTGAAGAACCTGACGGTGGACGGCATCCCGCTCGCGGTGGATCTGACCTATCGGATGAACGCCGCGCACCGCGGAACACGCGCGCTGACGGTTCCCGCCGGCAACTATGCCGACGCCGTGCACACCGACCACACGATCGGCCTGGTGGTCAAGCCGTCGTCGCTGCCGGTGACGGCGTTGAACGATTCGCTGATGGTGCGCATGGATCTCTCGCCGCGCGACGGCGTGATCCGTGAGGTCTTCGACAGCAAGACGCTGGTGGCGAAGGTGCTCACCGTCACGCAGTCGCTGCCGGTGACCGGCTTCGAGATGGAGCTGACGGCGATCAAGCGCAAGCCGTAGCGCCGCCTCGGTTCCCACGCAAAAGCAAGCGGGGCGCTCTCGATCGACCGAGGGCGCCCCGCTTCGGTTTTGTGGGGTTGCCGCCGCATCGCGATGATGATGTGTCCCTTGCGATGGTGTTGAATGGGCCCGGGCCATCGGTGCGGCGCGGAGCTTCATTTCAGAGCGGGAGACAGGTGCAGGTCCGGACACAACATCCGATTCGCGACCCGTGGCCCATCACAACGATCGTTGTACCGTTCAGGAAGTACGGAGCGAAGGCTGCCTCCCCTTTTGCAGGGAACGCCGGAGCCCGGTGCGAAAGCGAACTCCGTTCCGTGTGGCAGCGGATGTGGTCGCAACGGACATGGGCGGCCCCACGCGTAGGAGGGACCGCCCATGTGATTGTCACTTCGTTCCGGTGCGCGCGGGTTATTGCGAGTTGGCGGCCACCGTCGCCGTCTTCTGCGCGAGGCCCGTCTTCAGGAACGTGATGAAGTCGTCGGTGCTGCGCGTAAAGGATGAGTGCGCCACCAACTGGTCGCCCGGAGTGTAGATGGCGTAGTACGGCAGTGCGAAGGTACTCAGGCGATCCATCTGCATCTTGCGGTTGCGCAGGTTGATCTCATCGCGGCGGTCCGTGTACAGGCGGACCAGCACGTACTTCCGCATCAATTCCGCCACATCCTTCTTCGGGAACATATTGCGTTCCATCCAACGACAGTTGGTGCAGAAGTAGCCGGTGAAGTCGATGAAGATCGGACGGCCCGACTTCTTTGCAAGCGCGAGCGCGGCCTCGTAGTTGTCCTGCATCCACTCTCCCTCACCGTTCTGGGCTGCCGCAACTTCACCGGTTGTTTGCTTCGGCTCGGAGGAGTTGCTGCCGCGCGAGCCCATCCCCGAGGCGGTTTGCATGCCCTCACGAGGCGGAGGGATGTGAGCCTCCAGCTCGCCGATGTTGCCGCCGAACAGCCCGGTCAGAAGCCAGAGGCCTGCCGCGAGGAACGCGGTGGCGAACATGACGCGGATCGGCCCCACCTTCTCCGTCGGCGTATCGTGCGGCATCTGGAACCATCCCAGAAGGTAGAACGAGGCCAGCGTCGTGACGGCAATCCAGATGGCGATGCAGACCTCGCGCGTGAAGATGTTCCACTCCCACACCATGTCGGTGCCGGCGATGAACTTCACGGCGAACCCGATCTCGACGAAGCCCATCACCACCTTGATGGCGTTCAGCCAGGAGCCGGATCGTGGCAGCGACTTCAGGAACGACGGGAACATCGCCAGCAGGAAGAACGGCAGGGCGAAGACCGCGGCGAACGCCGATGTTCCCGCGATGGGCCAATACCACGGAAGTCTGTCGATGTTCGAGAAGATGGTCGCCACGAAGGGAACCGTGCATGCGAACGATGTGAGCGAGAAGATGAGGCCCATGATCACGATCGCGCCCGCGCCGTCGCCGGATGCCTTGCGGTTCAGCTTGTTGAGGATGCCGGTAGGCACCTGAATCTCGAACAGCCCGAAAAGGCTGAGGGCCAGCGCTGTGAATGTCAGTGCCATCAGAATGTTCACGTAGGGATTGGTCGCGAAATCCTGCACCCCCGATGCACTGGTAAGCGCGGTGATGATGAAGCCGAGTCCGGTGAACGTGAAGATGATGCCGACGGCGAACAGAAGCGCATCCCGCATCACACGCGCCTTCGAGTTCTGCTCGCGTTTCGTAAAGAACGATACCGTGATCGGGATCATCGGATAGACACACGGTGTCAGCAACGCGATCGCGCCGGCGATGAGCGCCTTCAGCAGGAAGGCCCAGAACCCAGCGGCCAGAAGCGTGTCGATCTCCGATGCCGCGCCCACCGATGCTTTGTTCGGGGGGGGCTGCGTGGTCTGAGCGCTCACGGTGTGCGGGGTCGCCGCCGTGTCGGTTCCCTTCGATGCGATCGAGGCCGTATCCGTCGGCGTCGCGTTCGCCGTCGTGGCGGTGTCGCCCGTGGCGATCCCGGTGGTGTCGCCGCCGTTCGCGGACATCGTGCTGTCCGATATGTCGATGCTGAACGTGAGCTTCTTATCGGTTCCGGGATAGCACTGTGTGTCGTTGCACGTTTGGAAGTACAGATTCACCCAGCCTTCCTGGACGCCCGCCTTCGCTTTCGCCGATATCTTGACCGGGACTGTGAACGTGACCGTTCCCTCCCAATACTCCGTCTCCAGATTGTCGAAGTTCTCATCGACGTGGCGGATCGGCCGTGGTCCCTTCAAACGCCCCCCAAGCGTCAGGATGCTCTTTTCGCCGGCGGTCACCTCCGTCGGCAACGGACCCGCAACGCTGTCCGGATAACGCTTCGTGGTGTACATATGCCAGCCCGTGGCAATCGCGGCCTGGAATTTGACTTCCACCACCTTTCCCGGTGCCCCTTTCACCGTGGGGGTCAGCACCTTCCACGTGACCTTGTCGTTGACCTGAGACGTCGCCGTCCCGCTTGCCAGAAGCAGCAGGAGGGCCGGGATGTACCACAGTGAGCGAATGCGTTGAAGCATGGCCGTATAGCTGAGGGTGAAATGAACGATCTTGAGAATTGCATCAAAACTACACAACACCGCTCCGCGCAACAACTCCCATTGTGGTCGGGATAACGGCCGAACGGGCGGCGCGGCGTGCTTTGCGGCAAACAGGGGAACGAGGGGGAAACGAACCAGTCGTGCGAATGTTGGGGTGGGATCCCGGGGTGCGGCTCCGCCGAGAGCGATCAATGAGCCCCGGCCGCGAGAAAGTGATGGATCACCAGCAGCGCATCGGCGACGGGATCGACGGAGTAGGCCGTGCCTGCAACGATGCTGCGCGCGCCGCCGCTCAGGCGTTCGGCTGCGTCGCGTATCGATTGCGGCAGTGCCTCGTACCCCATAACCGCGCGCAGGTTGGCCGGGGCGTGGGTTCCGGCATCGAAGGGAAGATGCCCGGCGACCCCCTGCAAAAATGCCGCCACCGCGCGCCGCGAGCAGACGCGGGCCTTGCCGTGGTTGCCGTCAAGAGCCGCGCGTCGGGCGGCCTCCAGCTCAAAACGAGCGGCGGCCACCGCGCTCGAAAACGGGTGGCCGCCGGGAAGATCCGGGAGCAGCATGTCCTGCATTACAGGGATGCCGGGGCGTCGCCGGGAAGCACCCCTTCCAATTCCTTCTTCGCGTGGCCGTTGCCGTTGCCGTTCGTGGCGATCGGCACGCGCATTGTCCAGCCGTGGGTGTCCTCGAGCTCTCCGTACTGTACGCCGGTGATCGCGTCGTAGAAGCGCCGGCGCAGCGAATCCGGGCGTTCCTCGATCATCAGCGAACGGTTGCGATACGAGAGCTCGCCCACCTGCGATATCACCGCCGCCGTGCCGCTGCCGAACACCTCGTTCAACGTGCCGTTGTCGTGCGCGGCCTCCACCTCGGTCATCGCGATCGGGCGTTCCATCACCGGCACGCCCCACTCGTGCGCGAGCTGCAGCACCGAGCGCCGTGTCATGCCGTCGAGGATCGTGCCGCCGAGCGGAGGAGTGATCAACACGCCGTTGATCACGAAGAAGATGTTCATCGTCCCCACCTCCTCGGCATAGCTGTGCGTGGCGGCGTCGAGCCACAACACCTGATCGAAGCCGAGCTGCTTCGCCTGCTCGGCCGCCAGCAGCGACGCCGCGTAGTTCGCCGCGGTCTTCACGTCGCCGAGCCCGCCGAGCGCGGCGCGGCTGTAGCGATCCTCCACGAGGATGCGCGTCGGCGCCGATCCGCCCGCGTAGTAGTTGCCGACCGGGGACGCTATCACGAACATCAGATAGCTCTTCGACGGGCGCACGCCGAGCGCGTTGTCGTCGGCGATGAGCGTTGGGCGCAGATAGAGCGCGGTGCCGCGCTGAGGCGGTGCCCAGTTGCGGTCGACATCCACGAGCCGCATGATGCCCTCGAGCACCACGTCCTCATCGAACGCCGGCATGCAGAGTCGCGCGGCCGAACGGCTGAACCGCTTCACGTGATCCTGCGCGCGGAACAACGACACCGTGCCGTCCGCCCATCGAAAGGCCTTCAAGCCTTCGAAGATCGTCTGTCCGTAATGCAGCGTCATGTTCGCCGGGTCGAGCCCCAGCGTGTCGTAGGCGGTGATGCGCGGATTGTGCCAGCCCTGCTCCTCGTCGTAGTTCATCAGGAACATATGGTCGGAGAAGTATCGGCCGAATCCGAGTTCCGCGTTCGGGAGAATCTTTGGGTGCGGGGTGTGGATCACGCTGATCTTCATGGCTGCTCCTGTGAAGTATGAGGGTCGGTAGAATATACGCGACTGGTTTGTAAATATAGACATTCACAGTGTAGTTTTCCCGTGCCGAAGAGTTATTGCACCTTTACAGAGTGTGAGACTCACCGTGGTCGTTCGGCATGTCCGCCGAGCGGCGGTATTGGTCCAATCATTGAGTGCGTTCAGCGACGGCGAACCCGGCCTGCATCGGCCGTGGCGCGTGCTGTTGCAACAGGTGGCAGAGGCCCCATATCATGCTCGATTCCCTCTCAAAAGCGCTGTTTCAAGGCTTTCTGCGCCCCTCACCCGAAGAGCGCCTGCGAGCCGCGCGCATGATCGCCTGCGATCTCGACGGCACCCTGCTCGACCGCCACGATCGCCTCGCCGACTCCACGATCGACCTCGTCCGCGATGTGCAGGCGCTCGGCGTTCAGTTCGTGCTGATCACCCGCCGGCACCATCAATCGGTGGAGCCGTACGCCGAGGAGATGCGTCTGCGCGACCCGATCATCTCGCTCGACGGGGCCCTCACCTGCCGGCTTCATGCCGACGCGCCGCTCGATGCCGCGCCGATCGATCAGGCGTTCGCGCTCGACATCGCCGAGGAGGCCGCGAGCATCGGCAGCGTGCACTGTTCGATGGTGACGCCGAACGGATTCTTCAGTCGTGAGCCCGAGGTGCATCTTCCCTCGCATCACGAACATTGGAACATCGAGACCGTGCAGGTCGATACCTTCGAGCCGTTGGCCGACGAGGGGTACATCCTGGAGCTGATCGTCACCGGAGGATTCCACGGCGTGAACCAGGTGTACAACTACGTGGAACAGAAGATGCGCAAGGAGGAGCTGCGGGTGCGGCTGTATGAGTCGCACACCACAAGCGACTGGTGGTACCTCGAGGTGCGCGCCGCCGGCGCCACGAAGCTCGCGTCGCTGTCGCGCCTGCTGGCGCAGGATTCCATCTCACTGGAGGAGGTGATCGGCATCGGCGACAACTACAACGATCTGGACTTCTGCCGCAAGGTCGGCTATGTGGCCGCCGTGCGCAACGCGGTTCCGGAGCTGCGCGAGATCGCGCACTACGTCACCAAGCGGGATTTCAACGACGAAGGCATCAACGAATTCCTTCGCTACTTCATCGAGGTGCGCGAGTCCACGGTCGGCGTGCGCGCTTCGTCATCATGGCGCAGGCGGTCGCGATGAATACCGCGTGCGGGCTTGGCGGCCGGTCGCGATGTGGGGCCGTCATCATCACAACCGGTGGTATCGATGTCCGAGCATAAGCGAAAAGCATCGTTCCCCGCGCGCCGTCCTCTCGACGGGAAGGAGGAAGGGGGAGGAGGCATGCGCGCGCTTCGTTGGAAGGCATGGGTGCGATACACCGGGCTGGCGATCGCGGCGGTGCTGATCGCCCTGATGTTTCCGCGCACCTCCACGCTGGAGTACGAATACGAGCCCGGTTCGATCTGGAGCGGCGACACGGTGCGCGCGCCGTTCGACTTCCCGCTGTACAAGGACGACGCCACCTACGAACAGGATCTCAAGAAGGCCGTCGCCGGGGTACTCCCCGTCTATGTCCCCACCGGCATCACGGCGCAGCGCATACACGACACGCTCACGGCGGCCGCCGGTGTGATCGCCGTCGCGCCGACGCGTCCCTCGTTCCTTTCGGATCGATCGTGGCAGTTCGTGCGATCCTTCGCGACCGACGAGGAGCGCGCGCAGCGGTTGATGGTGATCGCCGAAGCGCTGCACGCCGCCGTTGTGCCGGTCTACAACGCGGGCGTGATCGATCAGCCGAAGGTGTCGCTCAGAACCGAGAAGATCTCGGCGCGCCACGGCGAGGCCTATGAGGATGTGATCCCCATCGCCTCGCTGTACGACAGCCTGGATGTGATCCACGCCGCCGAAGGGGCGCTCGGCAAGCAGCTTGCGCCGGAGGAGTCCGCGTTCGCGATCGATCTGCTCCGCGCATGCCTGCGGCCTTCGTGGGCGTTCAGCGCGCGGCTGACCGATGAGGCGCGCGAAAACGCGAAGGCCGAGGTGACCAGGTCGCTCGGCGTTGTGGCCGAGAACGAGCTGATCGTTGCCACCGGCGAGCGGATCAACGAAACCACGAGGCTGAAGCTTACCGGCTTCGAGCGCTCGCGTCGGCTGCGTGAGGAGGTGGAGAACCCCTGGCTTCGGCTGATCGGCAACCTCGGGCACGTGCTGATGTTGATGGTGCTGGCGGTGCTGTTCCTCTACAACTTCCGCCCGCGGATCTTCTCGGACAATCTGCAGCTCGGCATCGTCTTCGGCGTGCTGATGCTGATCGCGCTGATGAGCTTCATCTCGGTGATCGTGCACGTGGCGTGGCCGGTGGAATACCTGATCCTGGTGCCGCTGCTGTCGATGTTGCTGGCGATCCTGTTCGACTCGCGCACGGCGTTCTACATGACCGTGGTGGCGTGCTTCATGGTGGCGGGCATCCGCGGCAACGACTACGCCGTGGCGCTGGCGTGCCTGTCCGGCGGCGTGCTCGCGGCCTACACCGTGCGCGACATCAAGAGCCGCACGCAGCTGTTCCGCTCGATCACCTTCTCGATGGTCGGGTATGCCTCGGCGATCGTCGCGCTCTCGCTGGAGCGGGGCGATTCGATCGCGGTGATCGGCGCGAAGCTCGGCTCCGCCGCGATCAACGCCACGCTCTCCCCCGTGCTCACGTTCGGCTGCATATTCCTCGTGGAGAAGTTCTTCGGCGTGGCAACCGATCTGAAGCTGCTGGAGTACGACAACCTGAACCATCCGCTGCTGCGCGCGCTTGCCGACAAGGCGCCCGGCACCTATCAGCATACGCTCACCATCGCGCGCCTGGCCGAGAGCGCCGCCAACGCCATCAGCGCCAACGGATTGCTGGCGAAGGTGGGGGCGTATTATCACGACATCGGGAAGATCGCGAAGGCGGAGTACTTCGTCGAGAACCAGATGGAGATGACCAACAAGCACGACCGGATCAAGCCGGAGATGTCGGCGAAGATCATCCGCAACCACGTGACCGCCGGCATCGAGCTGGCCCGCGAGTATGGGCTGCCGCAGCGCATCGTGGACTTCATCCCGATGCATCACGGCACCACCGTGATCAAGTACTTCCTGGACAAGGCGCGCGAGACCAACCCGGATGCCGACGAGAACGATTATCGCTATCCCGGTCCGCTGCCGCACTCGCGCGAGACCGCGATCGTGATGCTGGCCGACGCCGTGGAGGCCACCACGCGCGCGCTGCCGAACCCGACGCCGAAGACGATCGACGAGACGATCGACCGCGCGATCAAGCGGCGCTTCTCCGAGGGGCAGCTCGACCAGTGCGAGCTGACGCTGGCCGATCTGACGAAGATCCGCAAGGCGTTCATGAAGAACCTGGTGGGGATGAGCCATCCGCGCATTCAGTACAAGCCGGAGCAGGGGGAGGCCCCCGTTGCGGCCCCCGAGCCGAAACAGAAGCCGGCGAAGGACGAGCCGATGATCCCCTACATCGACGACGCGTTCGGCAACGTCGACGCGGACGTCGGCCGCGCGCGGCGGAAGGATGAGTGAGGGAGCGGACGAACCGACTGAATCCACACTGTATCGCACCGGAATGAGGAAACGTTTGAATCCCATCCTATGCTCGGTCGGCGTTTTTCATGCAGCCCTTGTCATGGCGGCATGTTCCGGCGGCAACGCCAAACCCGGCTCGGCCCCTGCAGACAGTGCCGCCGCGCGCGCGGTCGTTGCGACGCAAGAAGCGTTGCGCGATGGTGACTTCGCGAAATACGCATCGATGCTGCATTCCGATGCGCTTGCGGAGTTCCGGTACGTGAACCTTCCGGCGTTTGAGTCGAGACCGGGGGTGGGACCGGCCATCGATCCCCGCGAGGTGTTCGGTCCGGGAGTCGAGAGCATGGAAGATGTTCGGGCCATCGACCCACAGACCTTCTTTGCCAAGGTGTACGGGACGTTCATGATGCGAACGCGCGGGTCGATGCACGATGAACAGAGCACGACGTTCAAACCGCTTCGCTGTATGGCCGAAGGGTCCGATTCCGCCCGTGTCATCGTCAGCGCTCATGGGATGAAGATGGGGACGGCGAAGACCTGGACGGATACGATCGCGGTGAAGCGTGACGGCGACCAATGGAAGCCGATGCTGTTCGGCGGGGCCGCGAGGCTGGTTGCCATGTTACGCGCCGAGATGCCGCCCGGCACGCCGCCGCGGTAGCAATGAGCGTGCGTTGTCTCTCGTTCCGCCGGCGTCGCGCTCCGATGGCCGCCGGCCCGGCCCGGCCGTCTCATCGTGCGGTCCGGCCCCAGCGTCAGGTTCCGGCTCGTCGTGGGGTCATGAGCATGACACGGCCGCGTATGCGAAGGCCCGGATGCCGTGGCTTCCACGCTGATGAATGTCGAGGATACCCGTCGTCCCATTGAACGCTCAAACCGATATCCCCCGCCCGCTCGCCTCTCTCCTCGATCGCTACGCCGAGTTCCTGATCGTGGACAAGGGGTCGAGCGAGCACACGCGGGATGCGTACGAGCGCGACCTGGCGCGGTATGTGGGGCATCTCGTCTCGTTCGGGATCGCGGAGATCGCGGCCGTGCGCACCGAACACATCCGGCGGCACGTGGCGGAGCTTGCGGGGGCGGGGCTGGCGCCGGCCTCGATCGCGCGGGCGATCTCCTCGGTGCGCGGGCTGCACAAGTTCGCGATGGTGGAGGGGGATGCCGCGAGCGATCAGGCCGAGCACGTGCAGCTGCCGACGCGGATCCGCGCGTTGCCGGACGTGTTGTCGATCGCGCAGGTGGAGGCGATCCTCGCCGCGGTGAGCGGTACGGCAGCGCCGCGCAAGGCGCACTACGCCCTGCGCGATCGCGCGCTGCTGGAGATGTTGTATGCCACCGGCATGCGTGTCACCGAGATACGGCTGATCGCGATCTCGCAGCTGCTCTTCGAGCACGATCTGGTGCGCGTGATCGGCAAGGGGAACAAGGAGCGGCTGGTGCCGATCGGCGGCGCCGCGCAGGAGTGGGTTGCGGAGTATCGGCGCGCCGCGCGGCCGTTGCTCGTGAGGCCGGGGGCCCCGGGCGGCGACGTGCTCTTCCTCAACTCGCGCGGCGGTTCGCTCAGTCGGAATGCGATATGGGAGATGACGCGGAAGTATGCCGCCGCCGCCGGCGTGACCGCCGAGGTGCATCCGCACACGTTCCGCCACTCCTTCGCGACGCATCTGCTGGAAGGTGGTGCCGATCTCCGCGCGGTGCAGGAGATGCTCGGCCACGAGGACATCACCACCACGCAGATCTACACGCACGTCGATCGCGAGTATCTGCGCGAGGTGCACCGCACCTACCATCCGCGCGGGTGAAGGGCTGCGGGGTGGTTCGATCGTCGGCGGGACGCTCCGCCGAAAGGCCCGGGATCGTCGGGGATCGCGCCCGGATCGGGCAAATCTGTTACAACCCGCGAATTGAGGCCCGATCTCGACTCTTTCATCCCTTCTTTCGTATCTTCGGCCCCGATAAGTATGCACGGTGTTGCGCCGTGAGGTTCAACGACCCATTCAGATTGATTGGTATGGCACGCCGGTACGTATCCAACAAAAACGAAACGGTGCGCATGTTCGAGAGCGACTTCATGGAGTTCTTCTCGCATGTGCACCCGACGACGCCGCTGGTGATCTATATCCCGGTGATGGCGTATATGTTCTACAGGGCGTTCGCGGAGTACGACATGAGCGTTGCTTCCGTGCTTGGCCTGTTCGTGGTGGGTGTCATCACGTGGACGTTTCTGGAGTACATGCTCCACCGCTTCGTGTTTCATTACGAACCCCGCACCGACTGGGGAAAACGGCTGCATTTCCTCCTTCATGGCGTGCACCACGATTACCCGAACGATGCGACGCGGCTGGTGATGCCCCCCGGCATCAGCATCCCGCTGGCGATCATCTTCTACGTCCTCTTCCTGCTCGTCTTCGGCGCGAGGCTGACTCCGGCCATCTTCGCCGGCATGGTGTTCGGCTATCTCTGCTACGACATGCTGCATTACGCCACGCATCACTTCTCGATGAAGCGCGGCATCTGGCTGAAGCTGAAGCAGTACCATATGCGGCACCATTACGGCGATGAGGATACCGGCTATGGGGTGAGCTCGCCGCTGTGGGACTACGTGTTCGGCACCGAACAGTCGCGACCGAAGAAGCATTGACGCGCCCAGGTTGTCGCCGCCTGCGCGACGCGCCTTCTCCGTTCGCTCGATCGATTCCAATCCCCCGGCTTGCCGAGCGCATGCCGGGGGATCTCGTTTTCCGGGGCTTCCCGCGTTGAGTAATAATTGAGTACCGGGGCCGCGGCGCCGTGCGCTACGTTGCGACCGGTCTATCCAACGAACGCCGCCGGATGCAGCCGTCTCGGAAGTCGCAGCCGATCCTCCCGTGCCGATTCGTGATTCGGCGTTCGATATCATCCAATCTTTTCGGGGGAAGCGATGAGCAACGTAGTGGCATCGATCTATGGAGGCGGCCCGTTCTACAGCGGCGGGCAGACGGTGATGGACGATCTCAAGTCGTCCGGGTTCACCACCGTGGTGGTCTGGTCCGTGCATGTCAACGGGACGACGGCGGATCTATCGCTCAACGATGTGTTGATCGTGAGCAACGGTCAGTACGTCGGCGCATCGACCTGGCCGGCACAGCTTGCGAGCCTGAAGACCGGGACGACGTCGGTGAACCGCATCCTCTTCTCGGTCGGCAGCGGCGGCGGGCCGACGGATTTCACGAACATCGAGGCGTTGATCAACCAGTACGGCACCGGCGCGACCAGCCCGCTGTATCAGAACTTCGCGGCGCTGCTGGCGACGATCCCGGTGATCGACGGCATCGACTTCGACGACGAGGACAACTACAACCAGAACACCGTGGTGCAGTTCGCGCAGATGCTTGCAACCATCGGCTACAAGCAGATCACGTTCTGCCCCTACATGGACATGCAGTTCTGGGCCGGGTGCCTCGGCGCCCTCGAGAGCAGCAATCCGGGGCTCGTGACCGGCTACAACCTCCAGTGTTATGCGGGCGGCAGCATCAACGTGTACCAGGTTCCGCAGTGGATTGCGTCGGTGGGGCCGTACGTCTCCAACCCGGGGGCGTTCATCAATCCCGGCCTCTGGTGCCGCAACGGGAGCGGCTGCATGAGCGGTGAGTGCCCGGATCAGATGGAGGCGCAGTACAAGGGATGGAAGTCCGACGGGGTCGCCGGCGGGTTCATCTGGCTGTACGACGACATCCTCGCCTGCGAGAGCAGCAGGACCTGCTCCGGCAATCCGATGAACACCGCGGCCTATGCGGGGGCGATCCTGAACGGGCTCTCGTGAGCGAGCCCGCCTGAGCACGGACCTGTCCGACGGCGATGCGCCTGCATGGTGTGCGGCGCCCGGCCGGGCTTCATCGATGCGATGAGCCCGGCCGCTTCGTTCCCACTCTGGTCCGAAGCGCTTTCGCTCTCAGCGCCGGCCGCGCATGATGCCGCGAGCGACCGCTGCCGGCGGCGATTCGCCGGCGAACGCTTCGGCGATGGCGTAGAGCATGCCGGGACGGAAGCTGCGCGCCGAGGCGATCGCGTACACCGGCTCCCAGTCGTCGGGGCGGAACTTGGACTTGAACGCATCGAGTCCGTCGAAGTTGTAGAACCGCCGTCCGAGCGCGCGCACGCCGCCGAGCACCGCGCGCAGCCACAACGGGTTGTCGCGCGACGCGGTCTGCATGCGGCGTGAGAGCGGCGCCAGGCCGAGCGTGATGTACTGCGCCCCCTCGGCGGCAACGGCGCGCACGGCGGTATCGATCATCAGCTCCGCCGTGCCGTTCGGTGCGGCCGTTCCGCGCACGTTCTGCTCCACAAGCCAGCCGTTGCGGGTCGGAATGGGGGAGGCCACCAGGAAGCCGATCACCGCACCCTGCTGCGTCGCAACGAAGGCGCGCCGGTCGAACGGGCGGTCCAGCGCCCGCGGCTCCACCAGGAAGTGGAGCGGCGGCAGGCCGCGCGTCGAAAGCCATTCGGCGAGCACCGCGCGCAGCCTGGGATCGTGGGCGGCAACGGCCGCAGGCCATTCGTGCACCAACACCCCCTTGTTGCGCGCGCGGTTCAGTTGCGCGCGGACCGAGGAGTGGCGCGCGACGATGCCGCTCCAGGAAAGCGGATGCCACACCGGCTGCGCCCCGAGCAGCACCGAGGCGTACGCCGCGTTGCCGTGCACGTGCCCTTCGAGCCGCGCCTCGGCGCCGAAGTAGCAGATGCGGTCCCCGTTCGCGCGGGCGTCGCGCTCGAACTCGGCCACCACGTCCGCCAGGCGTTCGCGATCGCAGGCGGGCGCTCCGGCCACCACGCGCACACCGTGCCGGCGCACGAATCCCACCACCGCATCCCCCGAACGCGAGAACCAGTGCTCGATGCCGGGGTTGATGATCTGATAGGCGGTGGCGTTCCAGCCATATCGCATCACCAGCGCCCGCGCGCGCTCGACGCGGGCGTGTTCGCCGGAGGGATCGCGCGTGCCGCCCGCGTCGCTGCGGCCGGGCGGTCGAGGTGCTTCATGATCGGGGCGTGTCGGCATTGGATGTGTCGTGAAGCCCGATGCCTTCGGCGCCGCATTATATTCGCGGCGGCGACGATACGGACCGCTTCATCAATGGATGAGGATTTTCATGGGATCGGAGAGAGAACCGGGGGCACTCCCCAACGAGACCGCGCGCGTGGAGGCCTTCTCCGACGGCGTCTTCGCGATCGCCATCACGCTGCTCGTGCTCGAGTTACGGCTTCCTTCGGACGTTCGCGACGGAGATCTCGGGGCCGAGCTGCTGAAGCTCTGGCCGTCGTATCTGGCCTTCCTTGCCAGCTTCGTCACGATCGGCGTGATCTGGATGAACCATCACAAGCTGTTCACCACGATCCGCCGGAGCGATCAGCGGCTGCTGGTGATCAACGGGCTGCTGTTGCTCGGCGTGTCGATCGTGCCGTTCCCCACCGCCATCGTCGCGAAGTTCATCGGCCGACCCGACGAGCGTCCGGCCGCGATGCTCTACAACGGGCTCTTCGTCGTCCTGTCGCTCTGCTTCAACATGCTCTGGCTCCACGCGCGCCGGGGCAACCTGATGTGCGAACCCGAGGCCGAGCGCCCGAGCCCGCGTGAGGTGCCGGCGCAGTTCTCCTTCGGCCCGGTGATGTACACGCCGGCCGTGATCACCGCCTACTTCGATGCCTGGCTCAGCATGCTGCTCAATATCGCTCTCGCGTTTCTGTACGCCGTCCCGATCGATCGCGTCGCGTTGTTCCAACGTGTGCGCGGTCGGTTCCGGCATCGGCCGCGCGCCTGAGCGGACACGGATCGTGCCGTACGGCTGCGCGGATAATATCGCCGTCATCGGAACCGCGGCCCTTGCGACGGTCCGGTATCAGTCGATCGGTCGATGAGCGGTTGCCGCCGCGCGATGTCGATGACCGATACATGCCGCCGCGTCGATGTCACCACTGCATCGGTAAGGTCATCGGAGACCGGCTCTCAATTTGGTTTGCATTCGAGAAGTCCACAAATGGCCGCCATAATGCTCTTACTGCCGTGGGATTCCCGTTGTTCCCTTCATGTCGGGGCTTGCGGGATGGAGAGATGGTCCAGGAGCGGCCGGTGAATCGAGCGATCGACGACACATTCCGTGCGATGATCGCAGGGATTCTTCATGCCGTCTACAACAATCACACGTCCACCAATATCAGGAGATGGATTCATGCGTTTCACGCGACTACTTCTCTCACGCGCCGTGCGGGTCGGTACGATCTGCATGGTGTCGGCAGTTGCGTTCCTTGGCCTGAGCACCGCCGTACGCGCACAGGGCGCCCCATGCGCCGCCAACCCGTTGACGGTGAACAACCTGACAGGGTGCTTCATCAACATCTGTATCGTCGATCTCGGCAACGGGAACGGGAACGTCACCTGTGTGGGCGTGCCGGCCGGCGGCGTCGCCTTCGCGGCGGTCACTCCCGGAGCCCCGGTTGTTGGCATCAGGAACGGGTGCTGCTTCTATGGCTTCCAACCGAACATCGCGCCGCCGCCGGCGTGGTTCGCGCCGAACGTCACGCTTGCGCCGGGATGTTGCTGCGACGTCCTGTTCGACGACCTGACCTGCACGATCAACATCGTCCCGACGGCCGTGCCGCCGCCCACGCCATGCCGGCCGTAGTTGCACCGATGCTCGGCGGATGACTCCGGATGGTGCGTCCATGCGGCGCACCATCCCCTTATCCATCCGAGCCATGCGGACCCTCCACACATCCAACATTCGATTTTATCCCCATGTGCACGCACCGGCGCGGACACGGTGCGAGGAGACTCCTGAACGTACGCGTCGGCAGGCCCATGCGGCGCGGGCGTGCGCGCCGCGTGGTCCGTTATATCCAATCCAACACAAGGAGAGATACCATGAAGAGTTCCATATCGAACCTGCAACGTCGCGGCGTGAGCCCGGCCGTCGTGCTCACTACCGTTCTGCTCTCGCTGCTCTCGGCCGCGCCGGCGTCTGCTCAGCGATTTCTGAACGTCTACGGCGCGCCGGGAGCCACCGACGATCAACGCGGCGGCGTCGTGCAGACGGCCAACGGGGAGTACGTGACGTGCGGGAGCACGGACTTCGTGACCGGGAAGCCGGATGCCTACGTCATCCGCACCGACCCGACCGGACTGACGCTCTGGGACAACGTCTATGCCATCGATCCATCCTTCCCGAGCGTCGCCACGAACGTCAAGGAATGTGCCAACGGCGATCTGGTCGTCGTCGGCAAGGTGCAGACCTCCGGTATATGCCCCGGCTGCGAGGATGCCTTCGTGATGCGGCTCGACGCGGCGGGGAACGTGTTGTGGGTCTTCGTGTACGGCACCGCCGGCGTGGACGAGGTAGCGACCGACGTCGTCGAGGCGGCCTACGGCAACAAGTCCACGACGTTCGCCGGCGATTTCATCGTCAGCGGCGTCTCCGACGTCGGCGGGCCGAACGGCAAGGACGGGTACATGTTCCGTATCCCGGGGGGTGGGGGACCGACGATCTGGGAGAACACCTACGACGTGCAGGGGCTGGACGATGAGCTGCGCGGCCTCGACGAGATGGACCTCAATTTCCCCGGCGACGTCATCGCCGCCGGCTACACCTTCCGTTTCAACATCCCGGGGACCGAGGACGTGTGGGGGCTGCGCGTGGACGGCAACACCGGCGCGACGATCACCTCCGCGGAGTACGGCATCGACATGGGCGACGCCGGAAACTCGATCCAGGAGTTGAAGTCCGGCGTGTGGGCCGGCAGGGCGGCGATCGCCGGTACCACGTGGAACGGCGCCGACGCGCTCCTGCTGGTGATCGACCCGACCGTTGCCGGGGCCGTCTGCATGCCGAGCGTGGCGTGGACGGCGTTCGGCGACGGCACCCAGGCCCCCGACACGGCCAACTCGGTGCGCGAGATAACCGCGCCCGCCGTCGGCACGCCGGGGGACATGGTCGTCGTCGGGACCACGTCGCTGGCGCCGCTCGGAGGGGCCACCGACGCCTTCCTGCAACAGTATGCGCAGGGGACGCTGGCCCCGGTCGGGGCGTTCAACGTGTACGGCGGCAGCGGCGCGGATCAGGGGGAGGAAGTGGCCGAGGCGCCGAACAGCCTGCCGGGCTTCACCTTCGGCTTCGCCGTGGCGGGGTTGACCTACAGCCCGAGCATCATCCCGCCGGGAGCCTTCAGCGAGATCTATCTGATCAAGACCAACACCGCCGGCGGCATGAGCTGCAACAGCGGCACCGCGACACCGGTGTACCCGGCAACGGGACTGGTGGAGCAGTGCGTGAGCGTGACGGACAATCCGTTCGCCACCGGGACGTTCTACCCCGTGCTTGGAATCCCGGCCACCGCGGGATCGCAGCTCTGCTATCTGAACCCGAAGCCGGCGGTGGATCCCGATGCCGCGCACGGCGCGACTCTCACGTTCGACGGCTCGGCCGCCTCGCGCCGTCTTGCGACGTATCCGAACCCCGTGCCGCGCAACGGCACGCTGAGCACGGCGTTCGAACTGGACCCCGATCGCGCGACGACGGTGGTCGTCTCCGACCTCCTCGGCCGTGAGGTTGCGCGTCGCACGGCGCCGAGCGGAACCGGGCGGACGGTGGCCGAGATCCCGACGGCGGGATGGCCGGCCGGCACGTACGTGGTGACCGTGGGCGGCGGCGGCGCGCGCGCGGCGGCGCGTGTGGTGGTCGGCGACCGGTGAGCGCAGCGATGCGATCGATCCGATGACGCCGTCGCGATGACGTTCGGATGAGCGGTGCCATCGATGGATAAGGGAACGCCCCCGGAGCATTGCGGCTTCGGGGGCGTTCGTGTGTATCCTCGTCTCGTTGCACAGCGATCCCGGCGGGGTGATCGCTACTTCGTCACCAGCACCCGCACGCTTTTGCGGTCGCTGGGTGTGCGAAGCTGAACGCTGTACACGCCGGAGGGAATTCCCTCGGTCGGCACCTCCAACGTGAACGATCCGACCTCGGCCCCGCCGTCGTACAGGCGTCGGACGATCGCGCCGCGCGCATCGGTGAGCACCAGCTGCGTCGGCCCGATCTCCACGGTTCGGTACGTGACCACCAGCGGCCTCCCCTCCACCACCTCGCTCGCGACCTTCAACAGCGCCCGATCGGTCAGCTCGATCGTCAACAGCCCTCGCCCCGCGCCGCACGCGACGATCGTGGCATGCCCGGGAAGGCGGATGATGCCGGCAATGCAGTCGTCGGCGATCTCGAACGAATCGATGCGCACGTCGACGCCCGCATCACGGCCGAACAGTCCGCGGAACGGCAGCAGCGCCCTCGTGTCCGAGTTCGGCACCGTTCCGCTCAACGTGATCACGCGGTCGGTTCCGTCGATCGGCCCCCTCGGTGTCGGGGCGATGGGGAAGAGCATCGTCCTGTCGAAGCGCAGCACGGCGCGGTATGCCGCCCCCACGATCGCACCGCGGGCGGGGGATGAGGCCAGCCGCAGCGTCACGACCAGCGTGTCGCCCGGCACAACGTCGGTCGACGGGCCGATCTCCGCGACCGATGCCGTGAGCGTCGCGCCGGGGTAGGTGGCCACGTGCACCGTGTCGCGGAGCACGCATCCATCCTTCCACATCTCCACCCAGTAATCACCGGAATCGGCGGCACGGATATCGCGCGTCGTCTCGCCCGTCGACCACCGATACGAGGTTCCCCCTTCCGGGGCCGTCAACGTGATCGCGTCGCGTGCACACACGAGCGTGTCGGGTCCGAGATCGATCGGCGGCGCGCCCTGCCGTATGTCGATCGTATCGCGCGCCGTTCCGCATCGTCCGTTCACCTCCACCCAGTACCGGCCCGGCTGCGTCGCGGTCAACGTACGCCCGGCCGAGCCGTCGCTCCATCGGTATCCGGCGAAGCCCGCCCCGGCATCCAGCAGCAGCGGCGAACGTCCGCAGAGCGTCGTGTCCGTGCCGAGGCTCAGATCCAGCAGTTGGCGGTCGACCTCCACGCGTACCGTATCGCGCGCGACGCAGCCGGCGGCATCCCACAGTTCCAGCCAGTATTCTCCCGCGCTCCCCACCGATATGCTCGGCGATGTCGCCCCCGTCGACCATCGATACGATGCGCCCGTCGTGCTCGGCGCAAGCGTCACCGTCGTGCCGGGACACAGCACCGTGTCCGGTCCCAGCGATGTCGAAGCCGTGGATGAGAGTGTGACCTCGATGCTGTCGCGCGTCACGCATCCGTTCGGCTCCTGCACATCCACCCAGTACGTTCCCGCTGCCGAGGCCGTGATGCGATCGGTCGTTTCCCCTGTCGACCAGAGATAGCGCGGCTTCCCGGGGGGCGCAGCCAGCGTGACGATGTTGCCGTCGCAGAGCGTCGTGTCGGCGCCGAGCAGAGGCGTCGTCGCGGTCGCCGCCACCACGATCGTGTCGGTCGCGGCCCGTCCGCAGGCGTCGGTGATCGTCACCCAGTATGTGCCGGGCCCGAACGCGGTGAACTGCCGCTGCGCCGAACCATCCTGCCAGCGATACGCGCGTGCGCCCGGCCCCGCATCGAGCGTCAGCACCGCGCCGCCGCAGAGCGTGGTGTCGGCGCCGAGGTTCACCGACGGGCTTCCCGCGTCGGGGCCGACGACAATCGTGTCGCGCGCAACGCATCCCTCGGGCGTGCGGGCCTCCACCCAGTAGGTGCCCGGCGCGCGGGCCGTGAAGCGTTGCCGTGTCGATCCATCCTGCCAGCTATACGAGGCGAAGCCGGCCCCCGCGTCGAGCGTCAGCGAGTCGATCGAACAGAGCGCGGTGTCGGGGCCGAGGTTTGTGGCCACGCCCGGTGTGGCGCGCACGTCGATCGAATCCAGCGTCGTCGTGCACGCATCGGTGCGTTCCACCACCACGCGCACGATGCCGGTATCATCCAGGCGGAGTGTGGCGCTCTTGTCGTCGCTTGCGGTGATGGTTCCCGGCCCGATCGCTCTCCAGCGCACGGAGCTGACCTCGCAGCCGACGAACGCCGCCGTCACCTTCACATCGGCCCCGGCGCAGGCGGTCGCCGCAGCGCGCAGCGATATGCCGCGGCCGTACATGCCGGCCACCAGGTTCTGCAGGCCCAGACTGCTCTGGCCCGGATACGGGATCGGCGGCGTTGCGACGTGGCATGCGGTCCCCGGGAGATTGGGATAGTCGATGACGGCCAGGCCTCCCGTGTTGTACTGCGAGATGTAGATACGGCCGTCCGGTCCCAGAACGAAACACCCGCCGTCGTAGGTGCCGACCGGCACGCGCGATGCCAGGATTGCCGCGCCGCCCCCCGAGGCCGCCTGTAGATCGAATTGATAGATCGGGCCCTTGGTGAAGTTCGCCGTGTAGAGATAGCGTCCGTTCGGAGAGAACTCCGCGGAGAAGGGGGAGGGGAGGAGCGTATCGTCGGCGATCGGCATCGCGTTCGAGACCTTCCCCGTGGCATTGTCGAACTCGTTCAACTCCAGGGTCGGCGAGGCGGCGCTTCCTCCGCCGAGCGCTCGGCACAACCATCGTGTGTCCTGAGAGAACCGGAGCGAGCCGTACCGGTTGGCTCCCACCAGGTCGCTGCCGACCGACGAGATCACCGGCTGCGTCGAGATTCCGCTCGACGTCAACAGGAAGGCAACGTAGTTGTTGGTCCCCTTCTCATGGGTCACGATCCACACGTCCTTGCAGTTGGCATGATATGCCCCGACCACGCATTCGGCTGCGTTGGAGTGAATCGTCACGTTCCCCTGCGTCACTTCGCCGCGGCCGCCGTTGAGCCGCATGTCGACCACCGTGTACCGCAGTTCCGCTTGCGTATCGGTCCAGTTGTTGACGCTGAAGACATAGTAGAGATCGGGATTGCCGGGCATCGGAACGATCAGCACCTGTGCGGCCCACACGCCGCCGTTCAGGGTATTGTACATGCTCCGATGCCGCCCATCGTAGATGGTTCGTCCGTCCGTGTAGAACATGACGGCGCCGTTCTGATCGCATATCGACGCGAACCCTTCGCGGTTGCTCCCGCCGCCGCCGCTGATCGGCGCCGGATAGCCGCGGCTGTCCGGGGTGTTGAAGTTCAGGCCGTTGCCGCCGAACCCGAAGTACCAGACGTTGCCGTGTTTGTCGGTGCCGCATTGCCGCACCTGCAGCACGCGGGTTGCCGTGTCGCTGCAATCCGGTCCCTGAGCGATCAACGTGATGCGCACGGCTCCCTCGCTCGGGAAGGTGGTCGTCAGATCCGGCCCCACGGAAACCTGCACGCCGTCCACCAGCCACACGTACGAGTCGGCGTTCGTGGAGGTGCTCGTCGCCGATATGCTCTCCCCCGGCTTCACGGTCGCCGACGAGATCGTGAAACCCGCGACGGTGCGGCAGCGAACGTCGATCGTATCCGACGTCGTGAACGTGCAGAGCGGATCGTCGCTTGCCGCCGTCAGCGTGACCACATGCCTGCCGGCGCTCGTGAAGGTGTAGGTCGGGCTCGCGGCCGTGGAGAAGGTCGTGCCGTCCACGCTCCAGGTGAAGCTGTTCGCGCCGCTCGTGGTGTTCGTGAAGGAGACCGGGCTCCCCACATAGATCGTCCCCGGCGGAACGGTGAACGAGGGCGTGAAGGGGTTCGGGCAGGGTGAGGTGCAGCCGTGCGAGGCGAGGAGGCTGGAGCGGATCGATGTCAATACCGCACGCATGCGGTCGCGTTGGCCCGCGGTGAACACCGAGAAACATGCGGGGTTGCCGTAGTCCATGTAGTCGGTGTGGAGATCGGGGACGTCGCCCAGGCCGCCGAGCGCGGGGGAGCGGAACGGATTCTTCGGTGAGGGATCGTCCGGATCGCTGCTGCAGGAATTGGCCTGTCCCCGGCACGACACCTCGGCCACCGATTGGTCCGGCGGCGTGTCGCAGACCGCGTCGCCGTCGATCAGGCAGTCGTTGTTGGTGCAGCCTCCCTGAAACGTGTGGTACAGTCCGAAGTAGTGCCCCGCCTCGTGCACCAGGATGGCGGTGTTGGCAGGGGAGGAGCCGAACCACCTCGCCTCGCCCACGATGCCGTCCTCCGGCCTGCCGTGCGACGCCGGGAGATATGCGTAGCCGGCAACGCCGGGCCCCGACGATGTCGACGTGATCTCGCGCACCAGCCAGATGTTGAGGTAGTGCTCAGGGTTCCACCGGGTCAGATCCTTCAACGGGATGTCGTCCGACTCCATCGCCAGATTCGTCAACGGCGACTGCGTGCGCGTGATGCCGCTGGTCGGCTTGCCGTCGGGATCCTGTTTGGCAAGGCAGAACGCGATCTCCACGTCGACACCCGTGGCCGGATCGTAGACGCCCACATTGCGGAACGCGTCGTTCATGTCGCGCAGCCCCTGCTGCACCTGCGCATCGGTGATGTTCTCGGCGCCGCCGTTGTGCACGATGTGGATCACCACGGGGATCGTGTAGACCACGTCGGCATGCGGCGCGCGCATGTCGTGCCGCTCCGCCATCGCCGCGGATATCAACGTGTAGAGGAGGCGGTCGTTCGCTTCCATGCGCCGGCTCAATGCGGGATCGGCCAGGCGGCGCGCGCGCAGCGCCTCATCGGTGGCACAGCGAAATACATACGACGTTGAGTCGTTCGAACGCGGCTGGGCGAATGCGGTGACCGCGGAGAGCGCTGCTGCAAATAGCAGGAGAGTAGCGATACATTTCATGATGCGATCGGCTTGGCGAATGGAGTGATCCCAACGAACTGCGCCGAGGTGTGCGACATGTGCGGCGGAAATCGCGGCGGGCACAGTATACGCAACGGGGGATGCGTCGGGCAATGGTCTAATCCAGAGCATATCCGGTCGAGGGGATATCCTGCTGCGATGTGTCGGGATTATTCCGGGCGCCGTATCTTGATGCCACCCTCCATTGTCCCCTCGCAACCACATTCCCGAACAGAACGACGATGAGCAACAACGCATCCAACGATAGAATCAACGACGAGTCGCCGGAGGAGTGTAACACATTCCGGGGCGGGACCGTCGGCAAGACCGATCCGCGCTACGGCACGCTGGTGCAGGGCTTCAACCGCCGCTTCACCGGCAGGCCGCGCTACGTGGAGTTGTGCGGCGATACCGCGCAGGTGCGCGCCGCCGTGCAGAAGGCGCTGGACAAGGGTCTGCGGATCACCGTGCGCGGCGGCGGCCATTGCTACGAGGACTTCGTCAGCGGCAACGTCGGCGGCGTCATCATCGATCTCTCGCCGATGAACGCCGTGTACCTGGACCGCGCGCGCGATGCCTTCTGCATCGAGGGAGGATGCACCCTCTGGAACGTCTACACGCAGCTCTACAAGGAATACGGCGTGGCGATCCCCGCGGGCTCCTGCTACTCCGTCGGCGCGGGCGGCCACATCATCGGCGGCGGCTACGGTCTGCTCTCGCGGCTGCATGGCCTGACGGTGGACCATCTCACCGCCGTGGAGGCCATCGTGGTGAACGAGGCGCGGCGTGCCGAGGTCGTCGTTGTCGGGCGCGAGTCGACGAGCCGTCGTGAACAGGATCTCTTCTGGGCGCATACCGGGGGCGGCGGCGGGAACTTCGGGATCGTGACGCGATACTTCTTCGCCGATCCTCCGGCCGCGCCGTCGATGGCGCATCTTGCCACGATCGCGTGGGACTGGCAGGGGCTCGGCTTCGATGAGTTCGATCGGATCGTGCAGAACTACGGCGCGTTCATGGAGGCGCACTCCGCGCCGGGCTCCGAGTACGACGGCCTCTTCGCGATGCTGCATCTGACCAACAAGGCGGCCGGGCAGGTCAGCATCACCGCGCAGTACGTCGGCGCCGAAGCCGGGCCGCTCCATGCATTCCTTGCGGCGGTGAAGGTGGACGGCCTTGCCCACGTGCCGCAGCGCGTCATCGCGGGATCGCATCACGTGGTGGTGCCGACCACCACGCCGACGACCATGCCGTGGCTGGAGGCCACGCAGACGCTGAACGGCTCCGGCGCCAACCAGCGCGGCAAGTACAAGAGCGCCTACATGAAGAAGCCGTTCCCGAGGCGGCAGATCGAGACCATCTTCAAGCATCTCACCACCGACTACTACAACCCGCTGGCCCTGCTGCAGGTGGACTCCTACGGCGGGCGGATCAACGCCGTCAAGCCGGCCGCCACCGCCGTTCCGCAGCGCAGCTCCATCATGAAGCTGCAATACCACACGCACTGGGATTACAAGCATCAGGACGCGGTGAACCTGAACTGGATCCGCGACTTCTACAACGACATGTACGGCCCCGACGGCCCGATGCCCGATCGCGTGATGGACGGCTGCTACGTGAATTATCCGGATGTCGATCTCGAGAACTGGGAATATCTCTACTACAAGGGAGGCTACGCGCGGCTCCAGCGTGCGAAGCGGGAGTGGGACCCGGGGAACATCTTCAATCACGCGCAGTCCGTGAGGGAAAGTATGAATTATGAAGTATGAATTATGAATGGAGAATTATGAATGTGGAAGCCCGGGGAATTATAAATGGAGAATTATGAATGTGGAACCGTGGAAGTGAGCGGAAGTTGGAGGAAGAGAACGGGGCCGCGATTCTCGAACCTGTTGCCGCGTGGTTCGCTCCACGACCGGCGAGAGAAAGTGTGAAGTATGAAGTATGAATGTGGAAGCGTGGGAGTGAACGGTAGTTGGGAGGAAATGACGGGCCGCGATTCTCGAACCCGTTGTCGCGGAGTTGACTCCGCGACCATGAAGAAGAGAACGTATGAATCATGAAGGACGTTGTTGCGCAATGCATCCTTCGTTAGTGGCTGTCTCTTCCGATGCCCCCCCGATATCAGAGCCGTGAAATCCTTCTCCCCCTCTTTTCCAAAGAGGGGGCCGGCCCCGATGAGTACATCGGGGGGGAGGGAGTTCCCATGAAAGCAATGCGTTACCGACAGCCGCGTCCGACCG